>JALNXZ010000276.1 GCA_023230125.1 Bacteroidales bacterium
TTGGCAGCAAGTGCAATGGCACAAAATGAGACAATAGTCGTAACCACGGCTAAAGCGGTTGGAGAAACACTTAGATTCATGTTAGGAGCCGAAGAAGCAGATAAGGCAGACGTGTGGATTGATTTGAACAACAATACCGTGAAGGACGAGGGCGAAGCAGTGGTAACCTTTAGCCCAAGGACTTATTATACAATTGGTGCACAAACTGTTACCATACATGGTAAAGTAACTGCTCTTTATTGTAATACCACAGGGATAACAGGTTTAGATGTATCAAATGATCCACTTCTAAAAGAATTAAATTGTGGTAATAATGTACTACCCGAATTAGATCTAACAAACTGCCCTTTGTTAACTTATGTGGCATTATATAGTTGTAAATTACCCGAATTAGATCTTAGTGAAAACACATTCGTAAGAACCTTAGACTGTTCTGGTTGCCAATTAACTGAGTTGGATTTGTCGAGCTGTGACAGTCTAACTAGTATCGTTTGTTATTCTAACGACATTAATGGTGAAAATATGACAGCATTAATGAATTCTTTACCTACTCCACTTGTAACTAGTAACCTTACAATATTTGCTCCTGCAGCTGCGACACCTGACCTAAATGCTGCTACTACTGCGGATGTTGCTATTGCTACTGGCAAAAATTGGAATGTAATAAACGTTGGCGGTTCACCCTATGTTGCTACAGGTATCAATGAAGTCGCAAATTCTGATTTCAATATTTTGTCCAAGAATGGTCAGTTGAGGATCAATCATGCAAAAGCCGGTGAACTCGTTTCCATTTACAATATTGCCGGGAAACAAGTATATCAGAAAAGAATGGAAAGTACATCAGATAATGTATCACTTAATAAGGGTATTTATTTAGTACGTGTGAACTCAAAAGTTTGCAAGGCTGTGGTAGAATAAATCAAAGTACGAAATTATAGTAAGTTCAAAAACTTCAATTGAAGTTTACAGAATATTTACTTAGAAGTATTTATTCATTAGTGTCCACTTGAAAATTAAAGAGGTTCTTTGTAGGGACTAAAGTCTTAATTTGTATATGATTGCTTATTGATTGTTGTTAGCAATTCAAGTTATTAGGCAAGTTATTATATATAAATTTAGATTTGATCAATAATTTTTAAGTGGACATTAAACTTTTAAAAATATCTATAGAAACTGGTTTAAAATGGAGTTGAAATCTTAAAGAAATAATCCTTAAGTATCTGATTATTTTCGTTGAATTGCTTTTAGCCTACTTTATTTATAGGTACTTATTTGGTATAAGTAAATATATTTTTAGAATTTGGCTGGTTTTTAAGAAATCAAATAATTATTAAAATCAAAGAATTTATCATGAATCAAAAAAGAACAGCATTTATGTTTTTAAACTTTGCGAAAGTTCTGTTAATTGGGATGATCTTTATTTCGATTCCAGTTTCTGTTGGAGCAACAGATTATTATGTATCCTTAGACGGGGACAATGACGATGAAGGTACATCACCTGAATCATCGTGGCAAACGATTACATACGCAGCTACAATAGCGCAAGCAGGCGATGTCGTTTATATCAAAGGAGGCAATTATGGAGATGAAAATGTCGTTGTTTTCAATTCTGGAACCAGTAGCAACCCTATAGTTTTTGAGGGCTATGATGGCACACCGTTACTTGATGGTGCCGATTATACCGGAAATGCGATTCGAATATATGGTAAACCCTATATCACCTTGAGAAACATACGGGTAACGAAATATTACTCTGGTATATGGGTTGACGGTAACAGTAATAACGCATTAATCGATGCGTGTGTAGTAGATTCATGTTGCCATACGGATTATGTTACTCGTGGGTGGGATGGCTACGGCATCGTAATACAGAAAAGCGATTACTCTGTGCTCCAAAACAGCTCGACAATGGACAATGGAGGAAATAGTATATTTGTTTCAAGTTCAAATCACTGTACCGTTAAAAACTGTCAGATCAAATGTAAGCAGACGGAAAGTAACCAATACATCACTGATTACTACCTTGTCTTGGTATGGAGCAGCTACAATACTGTTAGAGACTGTTTTGTCGAAGATATCAATGGCTCTTTCCAGGGGAATCATGGTATTATAATAAAAGATGGAGGGAGTGGCACTAGCCATAGTACCGGTAACTTGTTTGTCAATTGCATATCAAAAAAATTTGAAGAAGGATTTTCATGTGCCCATGGTGCATATGAAAACCAATTCGACAGCTGCTATGCCGATAATACAAATAAGAATTCCTCCTTTAACTTCTGTTTCCAGAACCGGGATGGTGCCCATAATAACACATTCTCCAATTGCAAGGGAGTTGGAACAATTGGCGTCGTCAGTGTGTACTCAGGAACGGAATCTTCCGGTAACCTGATTCAGGATAATACCCATTTCGTCAACTGTAGCTTTAAAGGTTCACAAAGTACGACTATTGGTGCTTACCTACGAAATGCAACCAACACCTCATTTAAAAATTGCACTTTTGTCAACACCCCCAACCTGCTTCGCTTCAGCAAGAGTTCTACCGGATATGATGCCAATTCCGGAAACGTTCTTAAAAACTGCATTCTTTCTGGTGCCACCAATGTTTATGACGTTCGTTCGTTGCCTGCCCCATGGGGATATAATAAAACAGAAACAGGATATAGCGATATGAGTGATTTTACAACCTCATATTCCGATTTTTGGAATGGCTTCTCACCACTCTCCGGAACCGGGAACATTTCCGCCGATCCTTTGTTTGCCGATATAAATAATTTAGATTTTCATCTTCAATCAGAATACGGAAGATGGGATGGAGCGACATGGGTGACTGATGCAGCCACAAGCCCCTGTATTGACGCAGGTGACCCACAAGATCTTTATACCAACGAGTTATCCCCCAACGGGTCTAGAATCAATATGGGTGCTTATGGAAATACAGCCGAAGCATCAAAGAGCTCTACTACAGGATTGGAAGAAGTTAAAGGTGATTGGTTCACCTATTATAAAAAAGGTAATGAGCTGATAATTTGCTTATCGGAACT
>JALNXZ010000277.1 GCA_023230125.1 Bacteroidales bacterium
GTGCCCGCATTGACGGACAATACAAGATCAACCCTACTTTTCAGGAACTCGAAAAAGCTGATCTGGATTTGATGGTCGGTGCCACTTATGAGAATATCATGATGGTGGAAGGTGAAATGAAGGAATTGCAGGAATCGGATGTGCTTGAAGCTTTAAAATTAGCTCATGAAGCCATCAAAATTCAATGCAAGGCTCAAATGGAACTGACCGAAATGGTTGGCAAGACTGAAAAACGTACTTATTGCCACGAAGTCAATGACGAAGATCTGAGAAAAGATGTTTGGGCTAAGACTTACGATAAAGCATATGTTGAAGCAACGTCCTGCAATCCCGACAAACATGCACGTTCAGAAAATTTCGAAGCCATTATCAAAGAATATGTTGCCAATATGACTCCCGAAGTTGCTGCTGAAAAAGCAGACATGGCTGTCCGCTACTATCACGATGTTGAAAAAGAAGCTATGCGTCGTTCCATCCTTGATGAAGGAAAACGTCTTGATGGTCGTAAGACAACCGAAATCCGGCCTATCTGGTGTGAAGTTGATTACTTGCCCGGTTGCCACGGCTCTGCCATTTTTACACGTGGTGAAACACAGTCACTGACTTCTGTCACATTGGGCACCAAGATGGATGAAAAAATGGTGGATGATGTACAAGATCAAAGCAAGCTAAGATTTTTGCTTCACTATAATTTTCCTCCTTTCTGTACCGGTGAAGCCCGCGCAAGTCGCGGTATCGGTCGTCGCGAAATCGGTCATGGAAATTTGGCCCATCGCGCATTGAAAAACATGTTGCCACCTGATTACCCTTACGTGGTACGTATCGTTTCTGATATTCTTGAATCAAACGGTTCTTCTTCTATGGCTACGGTTTGCGCCGGAACTTTGGCTTTGATGGATGCCGGTGTGGCCATCAAGAAACCGGTCTCAGGTATTGCAATGGGATTGATAGCTGATCCCAAGGGAGGAAAATATGCTGTCCTTTCAGATATTCTGGGTGATGAAGATCATCTGGGCGATATGGACTTCAAGGTGACAGGTACCAAAGATGGCATCACTGCAACTCAGATGGATATCAAGTGTGACGGACTTAGCTACGAAATTTTAGAACAAGCATTGATGCAGGCTCATGAAGGACGTATGCATATCTTAGGTAAGATAACCGATACAATGGCTGCTCCACGTCCTGATCTGAAACCGAATGCTCCACGTATTGAAACGCTCTGGATTCCTAAAGAATTTATAGGTGCCGTCATTGGCCCGGGTGGAAAAATCATTCAAGGCATTCAAGAAGAAACAGGTGCTACCGTTACGATTGAAGAACTTGACGGAAAAGGCCGCGTAGAAGTTTCTGCAAACAATAAAGCAGTCATTGATGCGGCCATGTTCAAGATCAAAGGCATTGTTGCTATTCCTGAACCAGGAGAGACCTATCATGGAAAGATCCGTTCTGTCATGCCTTATGGTGCATTTGTAGAGTTTATGCCCGGTAAAGATGGTTTGTTGCACATTTCCGAATTTGACTGGAAACGGCTGGAAACAGTAGAAGAAGCCGGGTTTAAGGAAGGTGATGAAATTGACGTCAAATTGCTTGATATCGATCCTAAGACCGGTAAATACAAACTATCACGCAAAGTGCTTTTGCCCAAGCCTGAAGGTTATGTAGAACATCCTGCCCGTGAACGCAGTGAACGTCCGAACCGCGATCGTGATGATCGACCTGCACGCCCAAGTCGCAAAGAAGAATAATTCAATATTTATAGCCCCGTGATAGATACTTTACGGGGCTTTTTTTGTCAATTTTTTACATTGACTTGATCAGATTCTTCAGATTGTTGAAAGGTATATGAAGACGATGTCATTATAAATCACTAACTTTGCCGGCTCTTTGAGAAAAGAGCGTTTTGGTTTTTCGACTTTGTGAAAGGTCGGTTTATTTCTAATAATTAAAAGGTAAAAATGATTACAGTTAACAATCTTAAGATTCAGTTTGGGAAACGTATTTTGTTTCAAGATGTGAATCTCAAATTTACGCAGGGGAACTGCTATGGTATAATTGGTGCCAATGGTGCCGGAAAATCAACATTATTGAGGGCTTTGAGCGGAGATATGGACCCGACCAGCGGCACGATCACATTTGGCTCAGGTGAGCGTCTGTCCGTACTGAAGCAAGACCATTTTGAATTTGATGCGTTTACTGTCATGGATACCGTTTTGATGGGGCACGATAAACTTTGGCATGTCAAGACAGAAAAGGATGCCATCTATATGAAGGAAGATTTCACCGATACAGACGGAATCCGTGCTTCAGAATTGGAAGAACAATTTGCAGAAATGGACGGCTGGAATTCAGAAAGCAGTGCTGCTTCGCTCCTGAGTGGACTTGGCATCAAAGAAGATCTGCACTATATGCTGATGGGAGACATCGGAAACAAAGAGAAGGTTCGCGTTCTTTTGGCTCGTGCCTTGTTTGGAAATCCGGACAACCTTTTGCTTGATGAGCCAACCAATGACCTGGACGTTGAAACTGTAATGTGGCTGGAAAACTATTTGGCGAATTATGACAATACCGTATTGGTGGTTTCTCATGACAGGCGTTTTCTGGACTCTGTCAGTACCCATACCGTTGACATTGACTTCAACAAGATACAGCTTTATGCCGGAAACTACAGTTTCTGGTATGAATCAAGCCAGTTGGCACTTCGTCAGCAACAAAATCAAAATAAGAAGGCTGAAGAAAAGAAAAAGGAATTGGAAGAATTTATTCGCCGGTTTAGTGCAAACGTGGCAAAATCCCGTCAGGCAACCAGCCGTAGGAAAATGCTCGAGAAACTCAATATTGAAGATATCCAGCCTTCTTCCCGCCGTTATCCCGGCATTATTTTCACACCGGAACGGGAACCGGGCAATACCATCCTTGAAGTGCGGGGGTTAAGTGCCAGTGTAGATGGAGAGTTGCTTTTCAATGATGTAAACTTGAACGTGGAAAAAGGCGATAAGATTTGCTTCCTTTCCCGTGATTCCAGAGCGATGACTGC
>JALNXZ010000013.1 GCA_023230125.1 Bacteroidales bacterium
AAATACTATGAAACGAGCATGTTTGTAAAAACGTCCAAGTTTATGATAAATTGGACATGCGAGTTCCATATGACCTTAAACGAAAAAATTATTATCGTATGAAAATTGGCTTAATAGGTTTTGGCAGGTCAGGTAAAGCTGTTGCTAATGTTATTCTTCAACATCCTGATTTTTCTCTTGAGTGGGTGCTCAGGAAAAGTGCAAAACAAGAAAATATGGTCGTCCGGGATTTTATCGGGGTTGAAACTCAAGATTCCGGCTTAATATATTCCATCCAGCATACGAATATCTCAGAATTACTGGATAGACTACCGGTGGATTTTATCATTGATTTTTCTTCAGAGGATGGTATTTACTTTTATGGAGAGGAAGCGAGCAAACGTCAGATAAAAATAATTTCAGCAATCTCTCATTACGATAAAGAAGCTATTCAATATATAAAAAGACTATCCAAAACGGTAACAGTTTTTTGGTCTCCAAACATCACATTAGGCGTTAATTATTTGCTACTTGCAAGCAAGATTCTAAAGAAAATAGCACCTTGGGCAGATATTGAAATTGTCGAGGAACATTTTAAACTTAAAAAAGGCATATCTGGTACAGCTCTTAAAATTGCCGACAAGTTAAATGTCAATAGCAGCGATATAAACTCCATAAGGGCTGGTGGCATTGTTGGAAAACATGAAGTCATATTTGGATTTCCATATCAAACGGTCAGACTAGTTCACGAATCCATATCACGGGAAGCTTTTGGAAATGGCGTAATCTTTGCAGCAACAAACTTAATTGATAAAGAGAAAGGGTTTTACAAATTTGAGGACCTTTTATTACCATATTTTAATGAATAGAATGAATGGTTGAGAATGAGCGGTATATTAGATTTCTTCACTGGCGGGAGAAGCATATTACGGAATCAAATTTTGTTTTGATTCTAAGTTTTGTTGTTGGTATTTTGACAGCTGTAGCAGCTTTGCTGCTTAAAAAGTTAATTGAACTTATCCAGCATTTCCTGACTTCCAACTTTTCCGTTGATTCCGCCAATTATCTTTATTTGCTATATCCGGCCGTAGGTATTCTGCTGACTTCGCTTTTTGTCCGTTTTTTCGTTCGTGAAAATATAGATCACGGGATTACTCATATTCTATACGCCATTTCTCGGAGGAAAGGCCGTTTAAAAAGGCATAACATGTGGTCTTCCCTAATTGGTAGTTCGCTGACCATTGGTATGGGTGGGTCTGTCGGTGCTGAAGCACCTATCGTACTTACGGGTGCAGCCATAGGCTCCAATTTAGGAAGTTATTTTAAGTTGGACCACAAAATATTAATGTTGCTAATGGGTTGCGGATCAGCTGGAGCTATTGCAGGAATATTTAAGGCACCCATTGCTGGGATGTTGTTTACCATCGAGGTCTTGATGCTTGATTTGACCGCTGCCTCAGTGATGCCCTTGATGATAACATCAGTGACTGCTGCTGCTCTTTCTTATTTCGTGACAGGATCACAATCCATGTTCTATTTCTCAATGGCCGATCCGTTCATACTTAACAGAATTCCCTTGGTGATGATTTTAGGCATCACTTGTGGATTAATTTCCCTATATCTGATTCGAGGCATGAGTATAGTTGAGGGTTGGTATAAAAAGATGAAGAATCCATATTCCAAATTACTTTGGGGGGCGATGGTGCTAAGTATCTTGATATTTCTGTTTCCGCCATTATACGGTGAAGGTTATACGGCCATATCTCAAATCATAAATGGTAAACCAGAGATTCTTACAGAAGGTAGTCTGTTTTATGCATATAAAGATAATATCTGGGTACTTGTAGGTTATATGTGTCTGATTATCTTTTTCAAGATTATTGCTTCGGCCTCAACCAACGGCGCTGGTGGGGTTGGAGGCGTTTTCGCCCCGAGTTTGTTTGTGGGGGCTTTAGCTGGTTTTATCGTTGGGCATGTCATCAATGAATTTGGTTTTGTCGTTGTTTCGGAAGAAAATTTTGCATTAATGGGTATGGCAGGTGTGATGTCTGGTGTGATGCATGCACCATTAACTGGGATTTTTTTAATTGCTGAACTTACAGGTGGATATCAGCTTTTTCTACCCTTGATGATCGTTTCAGGAGTTTCGTATTTTACCATTTATTTGTTCGAAAAAAATAGCATATATTCTATACGATTAGCTCAAAAAGGAGAGTTGCTCACTCATCACAAAGACAAGACCGTGTTAACACTGATGAAAGTTGAAAAAGTGATTGAAACGGATTTTGAGGTAGTGCATCCTAATATGTATCTTGGTGAACTTGTGAAAACTATTTCTGCTTCAAAACGTAATATTTATCCTGTGGTAAATGATGAAGGAATATTATTGGGAATAGTACTTCTGGATGATATTCGTAATATTATGTTTCGCAAGGATCTTTATCAGCGCATTAAGGTGCGGAAACTCATGATTTCGCCACCAGCCAGACTCTCAGTTAATGATTCTATGGAAAACGTGATGCATATTTTTGACGATACCAATGCTTGGAACTTACCCGTTATCAATGAACAGGGGCAATACGTTGGTTTTGTTTCCAAATCCAAAATATTCAATTCATATCGCAATGTCTTAGTGCATTTTTCAGACGAATAATTCTTTTTCTTTCAATTATACATTCTTCTAATCGTAAGTTGAGCCGGACATTCAATTTGAAATGCTGTACTTACAAAAAAAAAGAGTAATATTGTCAATCTGTCGAGCTAATTGAAAATTAATAATGACAACAGCTATAATAATTACAATATGCTCTTTATTGCTCTTTGCTTATGTTTTTGATATTTCTTCGTCAAAAACAAAAGTACCTTCAGTGATATTGTTGTTGTTGTTAGGTTGGGGAGTAAGGCAAATTGTAAATTTCTTAGGATTCAATTTGCCAAACCTGACATCAACGCTTCCGATATTTGGTACAATAGGTTTAATAATGATCGTATTGGAAGGATCTTTGGATATTGAATTGAATAGATCAAAAATGCTAATTATTGGTAAATCCATTGCAATATCTTTGCTGTCAATTTTAATGATCAGTGTTGGTTTAGCTTTCGTCTTTCAATATGCGGGACATATCACCTTCAAATTTGCACTTGCAAATGCCATCCCGTTTGCAATTATCAGTAGTGCAATTGCAATTCCAAGCGCAAGATATTTGAAATCTTCTCAAAAAGAATTTGTTATTTACGAAAGCAGCATGTCTGATATTTTTGGAGTCATCTTCTTTAACTTTATCATAAACGATAATCTTGAGTCATCGCAAACTATTAGAACGTTCTTCTTGCAAATCGTCGTTATTATTCTGATTTCATTTGTTGTAACAATAGCATTGGCTTTTTTGTTAAGTGAAATCAAGCATCATGTCAAATATACGCCAATCATTCTACTTGTCATTCTGATATACTCAATATCAAAGATGTATCATTTGCCATCACTTATTTTTATACTTGTATTTGGCTTGTTTCTTGGAAATGTTGATAAACTTAAATACATAAAACGGTTAGAAAAATTCCATTCGGAGATACTGAACAGTGAGGTTATAAAATTTAAGGAATTAACCATGGAGTTCTCTTTTTTAATAAGGTCGTTATTTTTCTTGCTTTTTGGATATTTGATGGAAACCTCTGAGTTGTTGAACATGGAGACTATACCATGGGCAATAGGTATAACGGTTTGCCTTTTTATAGTTAGAGCTATTCTTTTGACGATATTTAGAATACCATTAAAACCCATATTCTACATTGCACCAAGAGGCTTGATAACAATTCTGCTGTTTTTATCCATACCGTTTGGACAGTCTGTTGAGATAGCCAATAAATCGCTCATTATACAAGTCATCATTTTAACAGCTTTAGTGATGATGTTCGGATTAATGAAAAAAAATAATGATGAAGTTTCTAAATATATAATTGATGATGAAATCATTAAAGATGAAACTTACCCAGAGATGATTGTATAAATAAAAAAAAATAGTTCTATGTTCGATTTTTTGGATCAATATCCTTATTTGTTGCCGGTAATCATTTTTTTCGGCCGTATCTGTGACGTGACTTTGGGTACACTTCGTATCATTTTTGTTTCAAAAGGAGAAAAGAATAAGGCTCCTATTATTGGTTTTTTTGAAGTACTCATTTGGATTATAGTGATTTCGCAAATATTTTCCAGAGCCAATAACCTTATTTCTTATGTAAGTTACGCCGCTGGTTACGCAGTTGGAAATTATGTGGGTATCATCATCGAGAGCAGAATTGCTTTGGGGGTTCTGGTTTGTCGGATATACACAAATAAAGAACCGTCTATGCTTGTTAAAATGTTGACAGAACGAGGATATGGGTCGACCACGATGAAAGGAATGGGGACTAAAGAACAAGCATATATTATAGAAACTGTTGTGGAACGCAAAGCATTGAAAGAAATTGATCACTTTATTACGGTGTTTGATCAGAATACTTTCTATACGGCAGAAGATGTACGCATTCGACAGAAAGGAGTGTTTCCTAAGTCATCTCTTTTTTTTAAACGTTGGAGACTAGGGAAATGAAGTTTTTATTTTAAATGTCCTTTAAAAATGCTTCAAAATCCTTGGTCTTTCCATATATAACCATGATATCATTTTCATTGAGCACCGTTTTTGCCGATGCCATTTCTTGTACTTGCTTTACTTTTCTAGTGATACCTATAACATTATTCTGCTCGGTCATTTTAATTGTCGATAAGACCAACAAGTTATATTTGCTACGAATTAGCGATTCTTGGAGTGTTTTTCTTACAAAACATTTTGGAACTACCACCTCTACTATATTGAATTCCCCTGTTATCTCATAAACATCTACAGCACTCTTCATATTCAGCTTTTTTGCCCACCTGTGTGCTGTTTCCTCTTCAAGATATACAATATCATCCACCTGCATAGCTTCCAGTACGGTCCTATGTAAAGGGGAAATAGCCCTGCAAATGAGACGTTTGGCTTTCATCAGTTTCATATTGGCCGTTGCCAGCAAATTTGCTCCTTCGTTCAAGCCGATACAAATAATAACAGCATCAGCATCACTGACAGGTAGACTGGTTACAGCTTGCGAATCAGAAGTATTTAGGCAAATAGTATGAGTCATCATACCTTTATTATCCTCAACATTAGCCATATTATTGTCCACACCGATAACTTCATGTCCCATCATGGTCAGCTTCTGGCCAAGGGAAGAGCCGAAATGGCCTAATCCGATAATGATAAATTTCATTTTTAAATATTTAGTACTTAATTAATCAGAATATCTTCAGATGGAAAACGGAATTTCTCTGCTTTACCTTGTTTTAAAAAAGCCACAAGCACAGTCAGCAGACTTATACGTCCTACAAACATAGTGAAAATCAGAATCAGTTTGCTTGCCGCACATAGTTTTGCAGTAATGCCAAGACTCAGTCCTACTGTACTGAAAGCCGAAATGCACTCAAAAATAACAGCTTTTAGATCTAAATCGTCCTGACATAATTCAACGGCTAAAACAGACAGTCCAATAGCAGTCAAAGATAAAAAGATTTGCGAATACGCTCTGCGTACAGCAGCTCCACTTATTTCTCTTCCTCTAAAATCAATTCTGTCTTTACCTCTGGCAATATTAATCGAATTCATGATGCTTATAGCCAAGGTGCTTGTTTTTATTCCGCCTCCTGTTCCCCCGGGAGAAGCTCCGACCCACATCAGAAAACACACCAGCAGAATAGTCGGTGTCTGGAGAGTGGCAAAGTCAATCGTATTAAAACCAGCCGTTCTAGGTGTAGATGCACTAAAAAAAGCAGTGATTATTTTCCCAATCCCCGTATATCCATCCAATACACTGTTGTATTCGAAAATGTAAAAAACAACAGTACCAAATATCAACAATAAAGCTGTTGTCACAACAACAATTCTTGTATTTATGTTGATAACCCAAGGTCTATGAATTGGAGTCTTTCTGAAAACCTTATTTACAAATAAATGCTTTATATATTTGGAAAAGTTAAAGAGAATTGGGAATCCGATACCACCAAGAATTAACAGAGAAGTAATGATGAGCTGTAAAAGATAATTAAATCTGAAATTCGTGTCATACAAATTGTCTGTCAAGGTAGAGAACCCAGCATTACAGAATCCGGAAATAGCATGGAAGACAGAGAAGAAAATTTTCTCTGAAATAGAAGCCACCATGGTATCGTTAATACTAAAATAAATTAGTACAGCACCAATCCCTTCAATCAGGAATGTCAGCAAAAGAATTTTAAAGAGTGAACCGAAAACCTCCGTGATTTTATCAGAATAGGTCATCTTTTGTATCAGCAATTGATTTTCATAAGAAGCTCCACCGGTGAAAAAATAACTGAAATAGCTTGTAAATGTTATGATACCTATTCCTCCAAGTTGTATGAGAATCAGAACGGCAGTCTGCCCGAATATTGTAAAATATGTCCCGGTATCAACAACAATAAGTCCGGTGACACATACGGCACTTGTTGATGTGAAGAGTGCATCGATGAATGAAATCCCTGACTTTGTAGCATGAGGTAACATCAGCACGAAAGTACCTGCAAATATCAGCAGTAAAAAGCTAATCATGAAAATCTGCGCAGGGTTAAGAACTTTCCTTTTATAATCAATAGGGACGAATTCACGAAAAAAGATCATTACAATGACCAATGCATCTCCAAAAGAATTGTCAAACAGGGAGGATGGAACCCTCCAACCAGCAATGGCGGATATAGCAAACAATATTGAAATGAGCAATACAGCATCAAATGCCCAAACTTTAGTTTCTGGACGATTATTTGATATATAACGGATCAGAATGATAATGAATTCGAGAGAAAAAAAAGTTAAATAGAGATGTCTCAGGAATAAATCCTGTTTAGGAGTCTGATCAAAACCAAAGTCGAACAGCGCCAAGAAAACAATCATGAGAGATAAAAGAAATGGGACAAACTTTAAAATATGTTTGAACACGCTTAGACTTATTCCTGATCTTCTGTTTTCTTTTTTATTTTCTTTTGAATTGGCTTCAACCATCAATTTGAAATTATTGGAATTTGACTAACAGTTTTTTGTAGATATCATCATTAAGGTGGTAAATATAAATAAATGTCAACTGCCGTCAAAATAATCTTCTGTGCAAACTCTTTTATAGAACATATGAAACCTATATCAAGGTTATGCATCATAATATTATTTTAGCATTCTTTCTGCTTGGGTTGATGCATCACAATTTGTGGAAAAGGAATTTCTATACCTTCTTTGTCAAACGCAATTTTTATTCGTTTACGTAACTCTCCGGTTACTTCCCATTGCTTAATAGGCAGAGTCTCCCCGAATATTTTTATTATTATTGCAGAATCCGCAAAATCATCTATTCTTAAAAATGCAGGGGCTTTCGTAATGGAGTCTTTCCATAATGCATCTTCCGCAAGTTCTTTACCCGTTTGGTTTACCACTGAGATTACATGTTCCAGATTTGAATCATAAGCTACGCCAATATTTAAATTTACCCGTGAAAAGTTCTTCGAAAGATTTGATACTTTTTTTATTTCACCATGAGGAATATGATGTACAGTCCCATCCATATCTCTCAATGTGGTCATCCTTAAGCTTATATCTTCAACGAATCCGCCTGATCCATCAAAATCCACAACATCTCCGACACGATATTGGTTTTCTATAATAATGAACAATCCAGTAATGATATCTCTTATTAAATATTGTCCCCCAAAGCCAACAGCAAGACCAACAATTCCTGCGCCTGCTAAAATTGGTCCTATCTTCAGTCCCATTTCAGAAAGAATCATCAATGCAGCAACAATGATTGAAGTTATTTTTATAATTCCCGTAAGAATCCTTATCAGTGTATCTTCTCGTTTGGTCTCTGCTGTTTTTGAATCATATTTTCTAGAAGGAATTACAGTTCTGACGGTTTTTTTAATTACTTTCTTAAGAATCCTGTATAGAAAATAGAAGCCAATGATGATAACAACTATCCTAATTCCATGAGATAATAGCCATGGATAAAAATTTTCTGTCAAATTAAGAATTTGCTCTTTCATATGATAATAATTTTTTCGTTTAAGGTCATATGGAACTCACATGTCCAATTTATCATAAACTTGGACGTTTTTACAAACATGTTCGTTTCATAGTTTGATATCTTTATACATTATTATAAAATTTAGATTTTTTTGTACCAAACGTTCATACTTTCAATCTTGCCAGAAATTTGAGTGTTTCTAGTGAGCGTTCCAGCATATTGATAACCTTGATTATAAAAGGTTTTGTTCATTGGTATTGAATGGAGACGAGCAATGGAATATAGCGTTTTAAAGTCCTCCTTTGTAAGTGAGTCTTCCATAAATGAAAGCAAATGAGTGGCTAATTTTTTCCCTCTGTGAGTGGGAAGAACTGCAAAATCGGTCATTTCTGCATTCTTTTTAATATCATTGCACTCGGCTGAGCTGATGGCTATCAATTGATTTCCTTTAAAAACCCCGTAATATCGTGTTCCGTCTTCTTGCATGCTCTTAATCAAGAATGATGCATCATAAATGGGAAAAGGATAAGTTTCAAAAACCTCTTTGAAAACAGGAATCATTATTGTCGTATCTTCTTCTTTGAGAAGGCGTATGGCAAAACACTCTTCCAACTCCTGTTTTTTATGGTCAGCCGGCTGCAGAAGCATTTGTTGTAAAGAAACCAGTGCCCTCGTTTCTGGAAATCTGCGTTCTGCGAACTTATACTTTACTAAAAACAGGGCATCATCCTGATTATTATAAAAACCAGGGACAGATGCTTCATTTATATATCCGGCAGCCAAAAAGGTTGGACCATATTTTGCAGGAATTTTGGCAAATAATTTTGAGTATTGATTGTTATTGGCCAAATCCTCCATATAAGTTAGGATTTCTGGAAAATCATCAGAATCCAGATCCATCAGATAAACACGGTCACTTTCTTTGTCATGTGATAGGACAGACTTGAATATTCTATTTTTCATCTGATTTCCTCTTTCTTCTTTTTAATCGGTCATTGTTTGCAGGTATGAGCGAAATGGTATCGTCATAATCTGAAAGTAGTTTCTCGATACCAACTGCGTTTATCTCATCACTACCTATTATGTCCAAATCAAGTTTGCAATTGGCACAATCCCGGTTGCATATGGTTTTCTCATAATGATCAGGTTCCTGATAGGATGTGATGATACCTTCATAGTTTCTGAGTACGACCTTGTTGGTATTCCATGTAATGATGTAATGAGGCATTACAGGGATTTTCCCGCCACCACCCGGAGCATCTATGACATAGGTTGGTACGGCAAATCCGCTGGTATGGCCTATCAGGCTTTCCATAATCTCTATACCCTTGGTGACTGGTGTTCTGAAATGAGACAGGCCTTCGGAAAGGTCACACTGATACATATAATAAGGACGTACCCTGTTTTTGACCAGTTGTTGCACCAACTCTTTCATGATTCGTGGACAATCATTGACGTCAGCCAATAATACTGATTGATTTCCAAGTGGAATACCTGCATTTGCTAGTTTTTCCAATGCTTCCTTAGCTGAAGCTGTGATTTCTCTGGGATGATTGAAATGGGTATTGATCCATAGCGGATGGTGCTTCTTTAACATAGTCACCAAATTGTCAGTGATTCGGTATGGGAGGGTCACCGGTGTCCGGGTACCAATTCTAATGACTTGTACATGAGGAATGCTTTGGAGTTCCGTTAAAATCCAGTCAAGATAATCGTCGGGTAACATAAACGGATCTCCTCCTGACAATAAAACATCACGAACCTGAGGAGTGTTTCTGATGTAATCAAGCCCTTTTTGGATTTGTTCTCTGTTTGGAATGTAATCCACATCTCCCACTTTACGTTTACGGGTGCAATGACGGCAATACATGGCACAAATGTTGCTTACTAGAAACAACACCCGGTCTGGATATCGATGGGTTAAGCCCGGAACTGGGCTGTCTCGTTCTTCTGCCAATGGGTCATTCATTTCGCAAGAGCTTACGATCAACTCCCTACTATCAAGAAATGACTGCTTATATACTGGATCATTTCTAAAGTTTTTGACATTGATGAGGGATAAGTAATAAGGCGTAATACTGAGAGGAAAACGATTGATGGTACTTTCCAACTGCTCTTTCTCAATCGCATCAAAATGAATACCAGTAAGCCTTTCAAATTCTTCAATGGTTTTAATGGAATGTTTAACTTGCCATTTCCAGTCTTTCCATTGCTTGATTTCAGCTCTAGAATCAATCTTTTCAGCGATGTCTTGTTGGTGTATATCAAATATCTTCATAAGTAAATCTTTTTGCCGATCATTCATCCGTAATTAATCCCCTATCCTAAGATGTGTGATGGGTTGTAAAGAAAAAAAGGCTTATTTGATGAATTTATGATATCAATTCATGGAAAACGATCGAAAGTGGAATATAGTATTTTTGAAATGTAAGCCTTCAGGTAAACACCTTGAATTCAATAAATATATTAAAAAATTATGTAAGCCAAAGAATTGTCAATGAAAAAATAATGTTTTTTAACAACCTGTTTGGGTATTGTTCAGACCATATTTGATGCATTTTCTTAACCCTGCTTATTTGTCGATTACCTCATTCTAATGAAACGTGATGGACTTATGTCTATTACAAAGCCACTGGGAATCATTTATTCTATGCTGAAATATTTATTGTTGATGTCTCATTTGTATATTGTTCACGTTTAAAGTTATGAAACGAGCATGTTTGTAAAAACGTCCAAGTTTATGATAAATTGGACATGCGAGTTCCATATGACCTTAAACGAAAAAATTATTATCATATAAAGAAAACACGAATTTGTTAAAAGATGATGTTATTCAGTTGGGAGCTTGGATTGTTCCTTAATTTAAGAATATTTTTCATAAATTTATCCGAATTTCAAACGCATGAAAGATGGAGGGTTATAACAATTTGATTCAAGATGAGAACGAATTTTGGTATCCGCTTGACAATGCTGCTAAGATTTTTCCTGCCATAACAACCGACGAAGTTACATCTGTGTTTCGAATTTCTGCAAACCTAAAGCAGAAGATAAACATCAAATGTCTTTTTAAAGCAGTTCGTTCTATCGAGTCGCGTTTCCCATACTATAAAGTGAGTTTGAAAAAAGGTTTTTTCTGGTACTATTTCGAATCGACCGAATTTCTAACCCCGATTGAAGTTGATGATCAGATTCCTTGCCGTAGTTTTCTCCATGGCGTTAACCTTTTCAGGATTCTGGCTCGTAACAACCAACTAAGTGTCGAATTTTCCCACTTACTGGCTGATGGCGGAGGTTCCTTTGAGTATTTTACGACGTTGTTAGTCAGCTATCTAGAACTGATGGGGGCTGAAATACCGTCAACCTTTAACTATATCAAACCGGACGAAAAACCAAATCCGGAAGAGTTTGAAGATGCCTATAACCGCTATTTTCAAGAGCATATTCCGGCTACGGTAAAACAGCCCAAGGCATTTCATTTGCCATTCGCACTCAGAAATGCACCTCGTTTCGAGGTGCTTTATGCGATTATTTCTTCCTCTGAAATAAAGGAAAAAGCCAAAGAAAAAGGGGTTAATATGACAGTTTACCTCACGGCCGTTTATTTCTCCATACTTCAGGACATTTATGAAAGTTTACCTCTTGGCAGCAAATACAGGAGACACAAAAAGCTGAGCATTGAAGTTCCCATCAACCTTCGGAAAATGTATCCGACAGCAACTATGCGAAACTTTTCATTATTTGTCTTGCCTAAAATAGACCTGAGATTGGGACATTATTCATTCGATGAAATTGTAAAAACAGTTTACCATCAAATGCGTTTGGAAACAGATAAAAAGCTTGTGAACAAGATTCTTGCCCTGAACGTTGGAAGTGAACGCAAGCTCCTGATCAGAAGTATTCCTATTTTTGTGAAGAGCTTTGTCCTGAAAATCAGTTATTACGCATTGGGAAGCAGTCAATATAGTGGGGTGATTACAAATTTGGGAGAAATACATTTTCCTGAAGAAATAGCGGAACAAATAGATTTTCTGACAGTCATCCCACCACCTCCAAATAAACTGATAAAAGCAGGATGTGGTATGATTAGCTTCAACGATCAGCTTGCAATATGTTTCGGCAGTATAGCCAAAACGAAAGAACTCGAAAAGAGGTTTATTCAATTACTTGTAAAAGAAGGAATGCATGTTAGAATAACAACCAATAAATGATTGAGAAATGAATGTTTGTAATTATTGCGGAGTAGAACTGGATGCTGAAATGAATTACTGCCCGTTATGCGGACACAAAAGCAATACACCAGTCGTTACGGGTATTAAAGAGACCAAAACTGAAGCATACGATTTCGATGAACTGACTCATTTTCAAAAACGTAAACTCGTTTGGGAATTGGCCGCCATAGTACTGGTATCCGGTGTTGTTGCTTCGTTTATCATTGACCTGTTTATCAATAAGCAAGTTACTTGGTCGAAATACACGATAACCATAGGGTTGGTACTTTTGATAAACACTTCGCTGATTATCTTTATGCAAAAACGTTTTTTCCTGCTTTTATCCGGCTGTTTTATCAGTACATCTCTATTGCTGGTATTGCTCGATCTGTTTAATCTGAACCTTGATTGGGGATTAAGTTTGGGAATCCCCATTATCTTTTTCCTTTATCTCGTGTTATGCTTTTTATCCATCTTGATACGGAAATCAAGACAAAAAGGAATAAATATTATCGCCTATTCCTTAACCGCTGCTGGGATTCTCTGCTTGTGCATTGAAGGCATCATATCGTTACACATGTATAACCTGCTGAAATTCCAATGGAGTGTTATTGTACTGGTATCGGTTTTACCGGTTTCCGCCATTCTCCTTTATATTCATTATAGGTTGAAAAGGGTCACCAATCTGAAAAAGTTTTTCCACATTTAGAAAGGCAAAATGGGTACCAAGGACTAATCTCAGATTGATTCTTGATTATTTTTGAATGAACAGGTGAACAATCTTGTTTTTTATACGTATTTTCATGCACCATTGATAAATGGTATAAATATATATTTAAAAATCAATGTATCAGGAATATAAGTCATATCTGCAAGATGAACTCTTCCATATTGATGAGGCCGGTTTGTCTAAAAAAGAACGAATAATTGTTTCACCACAGGGTGCTTTGATCAAAGTCCTCGGTGGTAAAGAAGTAATTAACTTTTGTGCCAACAATTACCTTGGCCTGTCTAATGATTCTCAATTGATCGAAGCAGCCAAAAATGCGTTGGATACTCGTGGTTTTGGAATGTCATCGGTACGGTTTATTTGTGGAACGCAAGATCTGCACAAAAAACTGGAAGCATCGATATCCAAATTTTTCGGAACGGAAGACACCATCTTGTATGCAGCGTGTTTTGATGCCAATGGCGGTGTTTTCGAGCCACTTTTGAGCGAGAAGGATGCCATTATTTCCGATGTGCTGAATCATGCATCGATTATTGACGGGGTACGGCTTTGCAAAGCTCAACGATACCGGTATGCCAACGCTGACATGAAAGATTTGGAAAACCAATTGATAGCTGCTCGGGCTCAACGTTTTCGTCTGATTGTGACCGATGGTGTTTTTTCGATGGATGGGAATGTGGCTCCTTTGGATAAAATTTATGAGTTGGCCGAAAAATACCATGC
>JALNXZ010000278.1 GCA_023230125.1 Bacteroidales bacterium
CTTCTGCGCTCTACGAAATCAGCACATTTGACATTCCAAATGCTTCCTCTTACAAATTGTATGCGGATCGTATTTTGTACTCATTGGGAACACCAGCCTATCGTGCCAAATTAGGTGCTAATGGTAATTTCCTGTTGATGCATTCTGTTGGCAGCTTACCTCATAACAGCGAGATTGATGTACCGCTCAATTATGCTGATTATTATTTTCTGGAAGCGTTAAGTCGAAAGAAAGAAATTGAAACAAAATAAAAAAGTAATGGCATAAACATTCGTTTATGCCATTACTTTTTTTGATGAATCCTGTAAAAGTCCAGTATCTGAAAAAGCCTTGATGTATTTGGATTGATTCGGGATTTTCAGTTTTTAAAGGTTATTTTTTCAGTATTTATTTTTCAGTCAGAGATGCAATAAATGCTTCCATTTCTTTATAATTGGCTTCAATACTTTGCAATAGCTTGAATTGTGCTTTAGAACGTTGTAGATTATGTAAAGGGCCGTTTATCTTGTAATAAGTATCACCGTTCAGGTAATCAGCCAAGAAACGACTCAATTGCATATAGGTCAAAAGTCTGGCTCCGAAAGGTAACAATTTAATTTCCAATGGAGTAAGAAATTTTTTCGCGGATTCTAAATAACCCTTTGTATAAGATTTGAAGATGTCCATATTGAATGAAACATGATCTAAATTTTGGTCATCTTCTTTACCTGTATTACCGGCTGTACGCATGAAATCTCCGTAATCGGACATGACAAAACCTGGCATGGCAGTATCCAAATCTATTACACACAAGACTTTGCCAGATTCATCGAAAAGCATGTTATTCACTTTTGTATCACAATGGTTGATGCGTTTCGGTAATTTGCCTTCACGATATAAGCGTTCGCATTGACACATCTCATAAGCTCTTTTTTCGACTTCATCCACCAAATCTTTGACTCCATCCAGTCTTCCTGCAACGTTATTTTTTACCGCTAAGCGGAAGGACTCCAGTCTGTTTTCCATATTGTGGAAGTTGGGAATGGTTTCACCCAATGGCTCTCCAGGAAGATCGGCTAACATTGACTGAAAGTTTCCGAAAGCTTGACCTGCATAAAAAGCATACTCCGGAGTTACAGCCTCAAAAGTTTTGGAATTGGAAATCATTAAGGTTATGCGCCAATAGCTCTTGCCATCGAAATAGTATAATTTACCATCCAATGTGGGAATTATGGTCAACGTTTTGCGATCGATATCTGTTTCGCCAGCTTCCGTCAATTTATGGCGAATATGATCAGTAATGCGCTTGATGTTGTTTTGCAAAAGATCAACATCCTGAAAAATATCATGGTTGATTTTTTGTAAAACATATTCTTCCTGAGCATCTTTTAGCTTAACACGATAAGTTGAGTTAATCATTCCTTCTCCAAAAGGAGTGATTTCTTTTACTGTACCAACCAATTGGAAATGGTTGGTGATGGAAAGAAGTTGAGTCATAATGAAATTATTATATCTAAGGGTTCAAATATCGTTCAAAATTAGCAATTTTTCAATGGTTATAAGACTAACAACTTAAATTTTCAGATACTTTTTAAAAAAAAAGGTTAATTATATACAATGGATTATAATGATTTAATGATATCACAAGAAAAGGGGAATTAAAATCGTTTATTTAAGTGCTTTTTTTACTGTTTATCACTTGTTTTTGTACGGGGATATATGCATAAATTTATATGTAATTAAATTCTAATAAGAAATATGAACAATTTGGGTTCTTTTTAGAAAAAATATACATATTAAATCTTAATTATTTAAGATTTTTTATGAATAATATAAAAATTCATTATATTTGTTAATTATTTTGCGAAAATAAAAAAAATGCGTATGGAAACTTATCTGAAAAGGATTAATCTGAGTCAGTTGTTGCCTTTCGCCTTCTGTCTCTTGGTTTCTTTGAGTTCTTGTGTCAATGAACCTAATCTTTCCCTGAAGAATCATGATGTTTACGAGTTTGCGGATATAATTACAAATCCCACTTTCAACTGGAATGCTACACTGTTGGCTACTCTGGAGGTTACCGGTCTGGAAACACCTAATGTTACTAAGAAAACGCTTAGAGTTACTTCTTTGGATGGTAGTGAAGTGTTTTTCAGCAAACTACAGACTCTTTCAGAGAATTTGTCCATTCCTATCTTACTACCTACTTCCGTTACTCGGGTTAAAGTTGTATATGGGGTAATCGTTAAGGAAGTATTTATTGAAAACAAAACCATCAAATTTGATTATCTGACTGTTACAGAGTAGTAATTTAAATACAGTACTCATGAAAACAACAATATTTGGGTGTGTAATATTTTTCTTTTCTTTTCTGTGTGTGTCAATTTCTGCTCAGTCGGTTGTTTTGGATGCTGAGTCCACTTTTTCGGGAGTCACAATAAATACAAGCAACAATATGGCTTTTGATTTGTCTAATTGTTGGTCTATGACTGCTGATATTGATTATACAACCAGTAGCCAGGGTTATGTTATTTCTGGAACTTATTCCATAAAAACCAGTGGCTTTCCAATTACTGATTCGTGGGTGACTTCACCGTGGTTACAACCTAAATCGGGAAATATCACGCTTAAAGCAAGATTAAGTAGCATTAACTTGGTGGCCAGTAGAGAAATTAATTTCTTTTATATTCCCTATGAGACTTCTGCTTCTAATTCTGAAGGTGCTGAACAGTTGATTTATACCTATAAGTGGAGCAGTATATCAACGGATGTAAATAATATTTCTTTTCAGATGCCTTCAGGTCTGGTTAATGCAACCATACCCTACAAAATTAAAATGAGTTTCGGTGGTACAGGAGGCAGTGCTTATATCTTATTTGATGATTTTGTGATACCTGCTGAGAATAAATCTAATCCTAATGATTGCAGTGGTATCGTGCTTTCCGGGCAGACGGTGGCTTTAGATGCTGAGACTACGTTTTCTGGCATTACAAAATCGGTGACCAATAACAGGCTTTTTAATTTGGCTTATTGTTGGTCAATGACTTCAGAT
>JALNXZ010000279.1 GCA_023230125.1 Bacteroidales bacterium
GGTTGTAGCGGCGCGATATAGTAAGCTTACCCTCCCGCCTCTTTAGCTCAGTTGGCCAGAGCACGTGATTTGTAATCTCGGGGTCGTTGGTTCGAATCCGACAAGAGGCTCGTAATTAAGAAGCTTTCGGATTTTTTTCGGAAGCTTTTTTAATGCGTTTTTTGAAATTTTTAATAATTCTTGTCGTTGGATTGTGCTTTTCTGAAGTAGATGCCGCTGGAATTCTTTTATAATATCTACCCCAAAACATAAATAAAAAGTCCAATACTTTCTCAAAATTTGTATTTTTGTAACGGCTTTATTTTAAACACTGTGAAAAATGAATTTAGTAGATCGTTTTTTATTATATGTTCAAAAAGACACACAATCTGATGAGGATACAGATCTAGTACCCAGTACCCCTGCTCAGATGTCTTTTGCCAAAGAACTGACTGAAGAGTTGAAGCAATTGGGCCTTCAGGATGTAGCTCTGGATGGGAATGGTTATGTGATGGCAACCCTTCCCGCTAATTCGGATGAATCTCGTCCAGTGATCGGTTTTATCGCTCATATGGATACAAGTCCTGATTTGACCGGACGCAATGTTTGCCCCAAAATTATCACATCATACCAGGGTGGGGATATTATTCTTGATCCTGAAGAACCAGTCGTTCTATCACCATCCGATTTCCCTGAATTGTCAAGTTATATAGGACAAGATCTCATCTGCACCAACGGAAAGACCTTGCTTGGAGCTGATGATAAGGCTGGAATTGCAGAAATAGTGACCGCTATGGAATATTTGATGGCACATCCTGAAATCAAACACGGAAAAATCAGGATAGCCTTTACACCGGATGAAGAAATAGGGAAAGGCCCTGATCATTTCAATGTGGAGGTCTTTGGTGCGAGCTTTGCATATACCATGGATGGTGGAGAGATTGGAGAGCTTGAGTACGAAAACTTCAATGCTGCCAGTGCAAAGATTACCTTTAAAGGTAGGAATGTGCATCCTGGATATGCCAAACATAAGATGTTGAATTCCATTCGGATAGCAAATCAGTTTGTCGGTATGTTGCCCCGATCGGAGACTCCGGAACATACGGAAGGATATGAAGGCTTCTATCATTTGACAGGTTTTCATGGTGATGTGGAGACGACTGTTTTGAGTTACATTATCCGTGACCATGACCGTGATCGTTTTGACCGTCGCAAAAAAGAAGTGGAACATCTGGTCAACAAGATAAACAGCGAATATGGTGCTTCTATAGCCACTCTAGACATGAAAGATCAATATTACAATATGCGTGAAAAGATTGATCCCGATAATATGTACGTTATCAATCTTGCAATTGCGGCCATGGAAGCGGTAGGCGTAACCCCTCAGGTGCGTCCTATTCGGGGAGGAACGGATGGTGCGCGCCTTTCGTTCATGGGGTTGCCCTGCCCGAATATCTTTGCCGGCGGACTCAATTTCCACGGACGTTTTGAGTTCGTCCCAATACCCTCCATGGAGAAGGCGATGCAGGTAATTATCAAAATATCAGAATTAACCACTATCAATTTAATATGAAACGAACATGTTTGTAAAAACGTCCAAGTTTATGATAAATTGGACATGTGAGTTCCATATGACCTTAAACGAAAAAATTATTATCATATGAAAACAACACCCTTTACACAAATTCATCAGGATTTGGGCGCAAAAATGAGCCCGTTTGGTGGATTTTTAATGCCTATCGAATATTCAGGAATTTTGGCAGAACATCATGCGGTATGCGAAGGTGTGGGCGTTTTTGATGTATCACATATGGGTGAATTTTGGGTCAGAGGCCCGAAAGCATTGGCCTTCCTGCAAAATATCACTTCTAATGATGTCAGTGTTCTTCAGGTCGGTCAAGTGCAATATTGCTATTTTCCCAACGAAAAGGGTGGGGTCGTGGATGATTTGTTGGTCCACAAGATGAATGACACGGAATACCTGATGGTGGTAAACGCCTCCAATATCGATAAGGACTGGGCATGGTGTGTCTCTCACAATTCGGAAGGTGCAGAGCTGGAAAATGCTTCTGACCGTACGGCTCAATTGGCCATCCAAGGCCCGAAGGCCATTTTGGCATTGCAGAAACTGACGGATGTAGACCTTTCCGCTATTCCTTATTATCATTTTGTCTTCGGTCGGTTCGCAGGTTTTGAAAATGTGCTTATATCCAATACAGGATATACAGGTGCCGGTGGTTTTGAAATCTATTTTGCCCCTGAATATGGGTTAAAGATATGGAAGGTCCTATTTGACGCCGGCGAAGAATTCGGCATTGTCCCTGTCGGACTCGGTGCCCGCGATACTTTGCGCCTTGAAATGGGTTTTTGTTTGTATGGTCATGAACTGAGCGATGAAATTTCTCCCATTGAAGCCGGCCTGGGTTGGGTGACCTATTTTACACCCGAAAAGAATACGCCATCCAGAGCAATTATTGAAAAACAAAAGGCTGAAGGAGTATCCAAAAAGAGAATCGGACTGGAAATGCGCGATAAAGGCATTGCCCGTCAGGGTTATGATTTGATGGATACCGAAGGTCGTATCATCGGATCTGTCACTTCAGGAAGCATCTCTCCGATGAGCAAGATTGGTATTGCGATGGGGTATGTAGAAACGGCCTTTGCCGAACCGGGAACGGAAATCTTCGTCAATATCCGTGACCGGAAATTGAAAGCGGAGGTAGTTAAAATGCCGTTCAGAAAATAAATCGATACGTCATTTTGTTTTTACAAATCGAACTATTTTTTCGAATTCCCATTCGAAGTTGGGTGTCAGCAAATTTTTACCGAGTGAAGCCTCAATGTCGCTTATTTTCCAGAAGCGGCCTTCTGTGATTTCACCCGGGTCCGGAGTGATGACTTCGTCAAAGATGGTGTAGTAGGTATTTACCAGTTCGTATTCCTTGTTTGAACGAAAAGGATATTTAAAGGCGAATAATGGCTCGAAACCGGAGATGCCCAGCTCTTCATTTGCTTCTCTGAGTAATGCCTGAAAAATCTCCTCT
>JALNXZ010000051.1 GCA_023230125.1 Bacteroidales bacterium
ATTTCATTTATTTTTCCGGTTTGATCCCAAACTTCTATTTTCTTGGTATCCTTGTTCTGAAGATAAAATTTCCCATTTTGACCAAAGCCTTGACGTGCAATTGTTTCCAATGGAGCGACATCTGTATTCATCCATAACAAAGTGAGATTTGAATCCATTGAAGACTTCGCTTCTGCGGAAGTAATCAAAGCAAAGATGCCGGTTAGCATAAGTGCTGTTGTTAGTAATTGTTTTTTCATCATTTTTAAAATTTAAGTTAAAAAATATAAATTATTTTAATTAAAATATCAGTCATTTTATTATTATTTTTACAATCTTATTAGATGCATTATTCAATATTGAAACCATATAAAAGCCAGGGATCAGCGATTCCGTCGGCAATGCTATCGATACGTTTCCGCTCTTTTCACTTCTAAAGCTGTTCATTAATTGTCCGGTAGCGTTATAAATACTAATTTTTGATCTATCATTGAGATGAACATAAGCCTGTTCTCCTGCTCTGATAGGGTTTGGATACACATTCACACTATTGCAGGCTACGGTTGAATTTATCCCCGATTCTATTTCTTTTTCAATAGTTACTTGTATCGACGATGTTAATTCACCTAAAGAAGCGGTTAGGGTATGGGAACCTGTGCCATTACACAATACCGATATACCATCTTCCTGCACCACTCCCAATTCCTGATCGCAAGAAAGCTTTATTCCTTCCACATTTGTATTGATTAGCATTCCTTGTGCGTTATAGCCGTATACCACTGGTAGATAGCAACTATCATATTCCACTTTTTTTGCATAGTCGGAAAAACGAATCTTAGCTATTACCTTATCTTTAGTGAAAGGAGTTGTAATGAAAAGCCCGTTCTTTACAGCTCTTAAACTACCTTCGCTCGGAGTATTAATCACCCCCAGTTCTTTGACATAAAAGGTTGAAGAACCTCCTCCGTCAAAATTTAAAGCCTCTGTACATCCTAAATTAAGCATTATCGCAGCCAGATCTTTTGAAGGTACGCCAACTGAAATTCCAGTCTGACGGCCATCGACAACCAACAGTATTACTTTTGTCCCATCCGAATTATAACCTATTGCCGTACGTGGTTCACGATAGACCAAATGATCCAGTAAACCTTGCGTTTCAAGAATTTTACTGCCCTGTAACAACATCGGGCATCCGCCACACATGTCCGTTATGCCTGTTTTTATTACATTATCGAAATAAATGGTAGGAGTAACTTCAAATTCCTCGCCAAGTTGCATTTTCTCTATGATATCTGCCGTGAATCCAGTCCCAGACAGAACGAATCCTCCATCAGGAATAGACATATTGCCGATATTCTTCACCGGCGCAACAGTAACTCGCATTTTTGTAGCCCCTTCCGATTTTAACGGACCGTCTACAGGTATTGCACCTACTTCCACCCCGTTTCCTTTTGTACCGGTAGAAGTTCCTTTGCGGGAAGTGTATAGTATTAATTCATTGTCGCTACGTATTCCATTGACAGCCTTAATTGACGCCTGCCCGGCGTTTGGCGAGACTAATTTAAACGTGGTATAAGGAGCTCCTGAACAGAGTTTTTTATCTTTATCGATACCAAAAGCATACCAACCGCTTCCTTTATAGCTTTTATAAAATTCTCCATTTACGATTGTTGTGCCTACAGGTCCCATACCTCCGATGAAATCAGCGTTCACACCGGCAAAATATATATTCATGCTATCACTATGAGATGCCGGCATATTCGGTACGGTAACATTACTTGTCAGATTATCCTTTCCCATTATTAATTTCAGGTTCACATTAGGATCAGTCATATCGACAGTCATATAAAATACACGTAAATTTACCGGCCCTTGTAATGCCAAAGATGTTTGGGTGGTACCTGGACCTATCACTCTATATGAAAATGTATCCACCTTATATTCAACATCTTGCAATTTCCAGATGATAGAACCAAAAGTGTTGAATGAAATACAACTCAATAAAAGCAATATAAAAAGACATCTGTTTTTCATTTTTTTATAAACTAATTTTTATGCCTTGCAGGGCCTTCACGACCATTTTTTTATAATTAGGTAACACAATCTCGTGATCTACATTATCCATATTTACATAATATCTAACCTTCCGACCTTTTGAGGAAATCCATTCGGAACCAGCTACAACATTCATTTTCCCGAATCCGGGAACATCAATTGCCGGGTTATCCCCTTTCGGAATAATTTCCTTCAGATATCTTCCTCCGACGAAAACATCATGTTGTTCTTTACGCAAAGTGGAAAGTGTCTTTAAAAAACCGGCTTCTTTTTTGGCTTCCTCTTTCATTAGCAAGGTAGGGTCCACCCATCCCAATTGAGATCCGTAGAGAAAGCATTGCATGGTTTGATAAAGGAAATCGCCACGATTTACTCTATCGGTAGGAGAATAAGTGTAGGCCGATGTAATAAGTCTATCGGAATATATCATCGGAAATAAAGGCACTATTCTGCATCCGTTATGAGGAGAATTGACAGTTAGTAATACGTCGAACAAGTCTATGTAGCATTCTGCATTTTCCTCGCTTACAAGTATATTCCCCGGTTCCAAATAATTTGTGCGAATAGAGTCCATTAAATGCCGATAGGATTTATGCCAGAAATCGCCTCCCCCACAGGCATGCCCATGGTTAGTAGCCCAACAAGGCTGTGGAGCGGCGGCGGCTATTTGGTCAATGTAGACTCCATTTGTTTTCAACTCCTTTTGGATTTTTATCACAAGATCGGTGATGATACCTTGCCAAAGTTCCGATGCGGGACAGGTAACAGTATTCAAGACTTTCGACGTCGGATAAATCTCTGTATAAAGCATTCCGTCCGGTTTCCTACAAGAAGCCGAAGCTCCGTTCAAAGCTACATAGCTGTCGCTTGCAGGATCCCATAACCGACCATTAATATATGGAACAGTATGACAACCTTTTTTTCGAACCTCAGCTATCATATCGGCAAAATCCTTTTTTGCCGGGAAGTAATCCGGATAGTGAGTATCGTAAGGATAATGATGCCAGAAATACCAATGGACAAAGGTATTTTTGCCATACAAGTCAATCGCTTTGTTTACGGCATTTCTCACTGTATCATTTACCCCTTTTGCCCTAATCCAAACATCGGTATTCAGAAGCCATTGCGGAATATTGCGGGATGCCAGCGTTTTTCCTCCCCATTCTGTCGTATAGGTGAAAGGGCGGTACCACTTTGTTGCAGCATCCTGCCATCCGAGATTTGAATATCCAAGCACTGTTGACCACGGGAGGGCAAATGTTTTATTGGTATGGTTCGACCATCCTTCAGAGGTTATGACATCCGTTAAGAAAGTAACACTTTTATCACCTACAACAGTTCTTAAATTCTTTCCGCAGCCTTCTTTATCCTGAGTTGCATAATATATTGACCCTTCAGAATTATGAAGGAGCAAAAGCTGCATAGAACCGGTCACCGAAGGATAACTTGAATCATATACCTGTGGATTTCCCAAGTTGTATTCGGCCCCCCACCCCGCTGAGGTGATTAATTTGGCGTCATTAGGACGAGTTACCGTTACACATGGAAATTGAGTATTGCAAACCAACCACCCATCGGGAGTTCCAGACAGAATATCCCAATAGATTAGTTCCGAATCATCAGGAATGGAGACAGTCATTATTACCGAAACCATATCCTTATAAGTAAGTCTTATATTCCATTTGAAAGCAATTGCCGTATGACCGTCTTTAGTTACTTTCTTCCATCCTGTATATTCTCCGTGAGAAGGATAAAACACAGGATTTTCTCCTTGGGGACCCTTATACGTAAGTATCCAGGGAATGTTATTATCTCCTTTGTTAGATATTATATTCTTTCCATTAAGTATCATTTTCGAGATATCGAAAGTTTTACTATTAGAGAATTCTATGCTCACTTTGCTGTTCTGAATTGTTACGGTCGAGTCGGTCTCCGTTACTTGCGTACTTTTGACTTTACCCCACAATGCAGTCGAGCATGCCAAATAGACAAGAATAAATATGGAACATTTATTTATCATAAGACATTGATTATTAATGCCATAATTAATAATCCGGATTTGTCAAATTCGAGTCACGGTTGGTCTCAAGACGTGGAATAGGCCACCAAGTGAACTTCGGTTCCCAGTATCTGTTTCTATCCCGTACCCTCAGTTTATCCTTGTAGGATTCATAAGAAGGAATGTCGTTGAGATCATGCCGGTCGTCAGTCTTGAAGTTAGGTATATCCGTTAGATCCAATCCTTCATATTTGATGTCGGTTTTGGGCTGCCCGTAAGAAGGATGCTCATTCAACATATCAGAGATTCCCCAACGACGCACATCCACAAACAGTAAGCCCTCAAGAGCCAGTTCAACCTTACGCTCACGTCGTACCAACTGGCGCATTTTATTTTGATCTCCCTTTCTATCAGTCGAAACGGGTGGCATTCCGGCTCGCTCGCGAACCTCGTTAATAGCCGAATACACAGAATCATTCAATTCATTAAGTTCTATCTTAGCTTCGGCATACGACAGAAGTACTTCAGCATAACGCATAAGAACCAGATTGATTGAAGAACTCATAAGTTGTTCGGTTTTCTCATCAGAATATTTACGCCATAAGTACCCCACCCCATTGTTTACGAGCGAAGGGCTGGTGGTAGTAACATCTACATTTTGGGCTGTATACCAAGCATTTCTACGCGGATAAAAACGGGTTTTATCATCATAAATATTAAGAATAAGTTTCAACGGGTTATTGCCGTCGGTATTCGTGTAATTTATCGTGTCACCATGCCCTGCCAAAGTGTATTTGAAACGGGGATCTCTGTTTAAAGTAGGGTGTTTCGGATCGTAAAGAGGAGATTCATCAATACGTTTTCCATCGATGCATTCGTAGGTATCAACTATCATGGAACTCGGAAAACGTACCGATGATGCATAGTTGCGCGACGAATGACCGTAGCCTGTAACATGCAATTTCTTCGTTCCGTTTGTAGAATACATTAATTCCCATAGCAATTCGTTCCGAACATCGCTCTTCGCCTGACCGGTTAAATTAAACAAGTCAGAAAAGTTTTGTGCCAATTTACGCTCTCCGATCACTTTACCTGCTGCATCTGCAGCTACTCTAAAGTATTCACTGGCTTTATCGTTCACATTGAAACTTCCGCCAAACAGACCAATACGAGCTATCAAACCATACGCAACGGCTTTATCCACACGTCCTCGTTCGGTTGCAGTCCACGGAAGATAATCAGCTGCATCGTTAAGATCATTTATTAGAGAATCTATTATTTCTCCTTTCGGAGTACGTCCTGCCTTGTATTGGTCTATCTTTACAGGAGCGGTAAAGAAGGGCACATCACCAAATGCCGATACAAGGTTATAATAGGCATAAGCTCGTATTATACGTGCTTCAGCATAATACTGTTTGGCGTCGTCACTCATATTTGAAATAGCATCCCTTGCGCCGTAAATCACAGAATTAGCACGGGCTACTATGGCATACTCTCCAGTCCAAAATGCTTGGATTTTGCCATTGTCGGGATTCAACGTCCCGCCTGCACCAATTGAATTATTTTCATCTTGTTCGAGTCCGTATGCCGTATAATGATCGAGAACAATACATGCAGGAACCGACCAGTTCATATCGAAATACAAAAGAGAATAAATGCCGGTAACACCTTCTTTCAAGCCTGTTTCAGTGGTATAGAACCCTTCGGAATCGTATGCAGGGTTTTTCTGATCGAGAAAATCAGCACATGAAAAAAATCCCAGAATTGTAAAAAGTACAGCTGTCAACTTATATATTAATGTCTTTTTCATCTTTCCAATGTTTTAAAATTCTACAGAAAGTCCGAATAGTAATGTCTTATTTAAAGGATAGCAACTTGCGCCTGATCCAATGCTGTTTTCCGGATCGAAACCTTCATAGAAATCATTCTTTATTGTCAGCAGATTCTGTGCATTTGCATAAAGTCTCACGTTGGATAACGTAGCTTTCCGTACCCAGTTCTTTGGCAGTGTATATCCAATTACAATATTTTTCAAGCGACAATAAGCTCCACTTTTTACCCAAAAGCTCGATATCATATTGTTTGGATTTGTTCCGTTGGGATCTTCAAGCAATATCGGGAACTTGGCATTACGGTTGTCTTCTGTCCAGTAATCCAACTGATATTTATAAATTGTATAATTGCCTGATAAAGCACGGGCACCGGCACCTGAATAATACACATCTTTTTTACCTACTCCCTGAAAAAATAAGGAAAAATCCAAACCTTTCCAATCGCCGCCCAAGGTCAAACCGAATTCATACCTTGGAGTAGGATTACCGAGTATCGTGCGGTCATAATCGTTTATTTTTCCATCGGGCACCCCGTCCGGGCCACTGATATCTTTATATTTAATGTATCCTGGTTTTACATTATTTGTATTGCCACCATATACAGGAGATCCATCAATTTCCTCCTGAGTTTGAAAATAGCCGTCAGCAACATATCCGTACCATGAATTAAATTGCTCGCCTTCCTTTGTTATCGTTGTACTGCCTACGTATTCTTTTCCATACAAATCAATCACTTTGTTCTTTACATCAGAAATATTTCCTTTGATATTGTAGTTCACATTACCGATACGGTCCTGCCATAATAATGAAAACTCCCAACCATTGTTTCTCATCGAACCGGCATTTTCCCAAGGAGCGGTTACCCCGACGAATAAGGGAACGGGGAATTGCTGAAGCATGTTCGTAATATCTTTTCTGTAATAATCGAAAGTCGCATTCAAACGATTACTAAATAAGCCTGCATCAATCCCCACATTCATTTGTTTTGATTTTTCCCATGTTATCGCTTCATTTGCCAATTGAATCTGAGCAACACCTGACGACAACTCTTTATCAAACCAATATCCATAGCTCGCGGAACTTCCTATAGACGAAGCATAGGGATAATAACCGTTGATGTCCTGGTTACCTAATTCTCCATAAGATGCCCTAAGTTTCAGGTTACTTATGACCTTCTTTACCGACTCAAAAAAACGCTCTTCAGAGATTCTCCATCCGGCGGATACCGAAGGAAAGAAACCCCAACGATGCTCTTTCTTAAATCTCGAAGTGCCATCGTAACGGCCGTTAACCTCGAGTAAATACTTCTCGTCAAATGCATAGTTTACCCGAAAAAAATACGATAACATAGACCGGGCATACTTTGCACTTGAGTTTGTCGCCGTACTAATATCACCGTTTACCAATTCTTCATATCCTTCATAATAAAAATTCTTACGACCGGCTATCAGGTAATTATAATTCAATTCTTCACTTTGAAAACCAAGCAATGTTTTTATGTAATTTTTATGAAAGGTCTTTTCATAAGTGCCTTGCAAATTATATTGTTTATTGATGGTCTTTGTCCTTTGTTCTGATTCCGATGATCCTGTTGTCGGGAACTCGCCCTTTGATACACCATTTTCATAGACCATATAAGGTTCTACAAAAGCGTTTGTTTCACTATCAGAGCATTTCCATGTGTATGCTCCAAAAATATTGAAACCACTGAAGGGGTCGATAGACAGAGTTGTTCTTGCAGAATATTCGGGAGCGATACTATTAGTAACACATCCGCTTTGTACCATAGCGATAGGATTTGTTCCGTTAATACCGTATCCCCATGTGCCATCGGCATTGATTCCTGACATGATAGGTGTCATAGTCAACGCTTTACCTATAATATTGGTAGGTATATCCATTACAGGAGATTTTGCTGTGGCTTGACGTATTCCCACATCCACTCCAAGCTTCATCCATTTGTTAACCTTGGTATCTGTATTTACACGCAAAGATGTCCTCGTAAAATTGTTATTATCAATTAATCCGTCTTGCGCATAGTATCCTGCCGAAGCAAAAAGCTTTGTTATGTCATTACCACCACTGATACTAACCGAATAATTCTGGATTAAGGCATAATCCTTAATCACTTCTTTTCGCCAGTCCGTATCGTAATAATTGATATTATCGACACCACCATTCTTATATATCTCGATCGTCTGGGTATATAATGGATCCTGATCCGCATTGGAACGTGCCACATCCACAGCCTGCATATACTCAATGGCACTTGTGGGTATAGGCAATGTGGTAGACTTGTTATATCCAATATAGTTATTGAATGTCAGTTTTGTTTTCCCTTCAGCACCTCTTTTTGTCGTTACCAATATCACACCGTTTGAAGCGCGCGAACCATATATAGAAGCTGAAGCCGCATCTTTCAATACAGTAATCGATTCTACTGAATTCAAATCGATACGATCCATATTACCTTCCACTCCATCAATTAATACCAGAGGAGAAGTTGACGAATTAAGTGACCCCAATCCTCTGATTTTAATGGATGCATTATCTGCCCCCGGCTGTCCGGACGATTGAATCGCAGTAAGTCCGGGAATGGAACCCTGTAATGCGGCTGAACCGGTGGAAACACTACGTCTGAGAATATCGTCACTATTTATACTCTGCACTGATCCCGTAAGGTTTATTTTCTTTTGTGTTCCATAGCCGACTACAACTACTTCATCAAGAGATTTAAAATCCTCTTCAAGAATAATCTGATAATTATTGGCTTTACTTACCTTGAGAACTGTCCGCTTGTATCCAAGATATGTAATTAATATTTCCGACTGATCCGGAGCCTCCAAAGAAAATTCGCCATCAATATTTGTAATTGTTCTGGTATTAGA
>JALNXZ010000014.1 GCA_023230125.1 Bacteroidales bacterium
GAGCGAGAAAAATGCGAATGGTGGAGTACATTCTTTAAAGAATGTTCAGTAACTGCCCTGGGATTTATTGGATTTGAATTACTGAAAATAAGGGAGGCACAGACTCAATGCCCTTCGAAGGATTCGGGAGATTTCCCCAAAATGGAAAAAAATTCAGAGTAGTTGGCGTAGATACATTTGCTAATGAAGATTGGCTCGAAGGTGATTTTAACACTAAAGAAGAAGCAATGGAACATGCACAGGAAAAAGGAGGCACTATGCTGAAGATGCATGTTTACGATGAAAAAGGAAAACACGTAGGAGAAGCGGGTGATTTTTAATGGTATTCGATATAAAAATACATGCAAGAGGACTAGATCCAGAAACAATGTCTCAGATTTACAGGATTTCAAACATCCCAGCATTTGAAGATGGGATCTCTATCATGCCTGACGCACACGCAGGCGCGGGATGTTGCATAGGATTTACTGCAAAAATTAAAGATTACATCTGCCCTAACTTTGTTGGAGTTGACATTGGATGCTTTAGAGGAAACACTAAAGTCCCATTACTTGATGGTACTCAACAGACTTTAGAAGAACTCGTAAACAAAGGCGAATTCTATGTATATTCAATGAATGAACAACTTAAAATAGTTCCAGGAAAAGCAATTGCAGCAAAAACAAGAACTAATGCAGAAGTAATGAAAGTGGTAATAAGTGGTGGAGAAGAAATAATTTGCACTCCGGATCACAAGTTTATGTTAATCAATGGGGCTTATAAAGAAGCAAAAGATCTCAAACCTCAAGATAGTTTAATGCCTTTGTATAGGTCATATCAAACCAGGGATGGCTACGAGAGCATTCACTCAGTTCATCACAGAGCTACTTTAACACATAAAATGGTATATGAGCACTTTAACAAATCAATTGACCCAACTACTGAAATTGTGCATCATATTGATGTAAAGTGGTATAACAACGATCCTTCAAATTTAATTATGATGAATAAAGTTGAGCACACTACTCACCACAGAAGTTTAAAGTGTTCCTTTACAGCACCTGAATTTCAAGAAAAGAAAATGAAAACTATAAAAGACAGAGGTTATTTTTTCGATGAAAAATACACTGAACAAAGAAAAGAAGTAGCAGTAAAAAATATTACAGATTACATGAAAAATAATCCTGAACATTTTGCAGAGTCAGTAAAAGATAATGGAAAAAGAGGAGCAAAATACCTGGCAAACTGGAATACAGAAAATAATAGTAAACCTGTAACATGCAGTGTTTGTGGAAAACAGCTTAAAAAAGGAGGACTAGGAAATCATTTAAAAATGCACAAAAGAGAAGCTCCAATACAAATACATAATCACAAAGTACTATATACAGAATCTATTGCAGAAAAAGAAGATGTATACTGTCTTAGTGTGGAAAAATATCATAACTTTGCATTATCTTCTGGGATATTTGTACATAATTGTGGTGTAAGGGGAGTATTCCTTGGAGACATCCAGATTGACTATGCTGCTCTGGACGCATATCTGAAGCACAACATACCTCTTGGTATGAAGCACAGGGATGAAACACCTGTCCTGAAGGATGGAGATGAAACTAAAGTACTGTCTGATACTATCGGAGTTCAGAACGATATCGGCATGACAAAGCACTATGCTGGAAAGCAACTCGGCACTCTCGGAGGTGGAAACCACTTCATAGAAATTGGAGAAAGCGCAAAAACACAAGACAAATGGCTTTTCGTGCACTCAGGCTCCAGAAATTTTGGGCTCACAGTCGCAGAGCATTACCAGAAAATAGCAGCTTCTCAGAAGCTCATTGCAGCCCCGAAAGGCATGGAGGTGCTTGACATCAACGGCGCAGGTGCAGACTACCTAAGGGATATGCGAGTAGCTCAGAGATTTGCAGCACTGAACAGAACTCTAATGATACGTGACATCGTAGACTACCTGGACGCTGACATAAGATATGACATTGACTGCGTTCACAACTTTATTGCAGATGACAACATTATCCGGAAAGGTGCAATATCCGCATATTACAGGGAACCTGTACTTATCCCTCTCAACATGAGGGATGGCACTGTAATAGGTGAAGGCCTAGGGAACAGCGACTATAACTTCAGTGCCCCTCACGGTGCAGGTAGGATGTTCGGAAGGGGCCAGATGAAAAGACGCCTTGCCTCAGGTGAGCTCACTGTAGAAAGCTTCCAAAAGGAGATGTCTGGGATCTTTACGACTACAGCCAATGCAAACACCATTGATGAGAGTCCTTTTGCATATAAGCCTTATGAAATGATCAAGGACTACCTGGAGGAAACTGTCAGTATTATCGATGTTGTAAAACCAAAATACAACCTGAAAGGGGGTGATTAATTATTCCCTACTTTAAAACTACCGGAAGGTTGTATTACAACGCTCCGGATAAACTGGCTGCAATAGTAGCCCTTTCAGAACTATTCGCTTCATGTGGAATTAGTTTTGTAGAAGTGTCCACCGAAGAAGCACTAAAAGAAGCATAGGAGCTATAATATGAAAATAGGAATGAGAAAACTTTCACCTATGAAGTCCTTTAAAGCCAGAACAACAGGTAAATGGAAGCGCCAGATAAAGCGTACTATCATACCTTTTTATGGGAAAAAAGGAACAGGGATTTTCAAAGACCCAAAAAGAGCTATCTACAACAAGATTTACCACAGAACCACGTTCAGCATCTTTGATTTGCTAGGTGGTATTTTTGGTAGAAGATGAAATGTGGAGTATGGCTCCAAAAAGAAAGAAGACAGTTCCTTTTGAAGATATAACCATACTTGGTTTAAAAACTTTAAGAGATGATAACTGGACACATGAAGCAATGGCGGTATACTACACAAAGAAAATGGGAATACACTATAGCAGAAGAACTATTGAAAGACTATTGAAAATTTTAGAGGAGATGGAAAAAAATAATGAAAATGCTAAAAACTAACTCTATGCTAATGCTAATTTTTTGTATTTTAGCAATAGCCTGTTTCCTTATGGGATGCGTTGAAAAGCCAGCAGAGAGCAATCTTGAAAATACCTGGAGTAAAGCTGAAAGAACTGATATGTTTACGCTTATCGGGCATCAGCATCTATGTGGAAGCACTTTAGCCGTATACCACTATAATGTGGGTAATGTTACAATATTTGCAACAGACGATGGTCTTGCAGCAATCCCTGATTATGAGTTAAACCGTTCTCAAGACTACTCGGTTGTTATAGAAGCCTTAGAGTTGAATAAAATAAAAAATTAATGTATCTACATCCGGAGGTCTATAAAAATTGACTGTAGAGGACGAGAATAAGCCAGAAATTGAATACAAACTTGGCTTAAATGAAATGACAGATATCTTGAATGGTGACATCAAGACTAAAGGCTTGAAAGGCTGCATGGTTTGTGTATCAACACACTTAAAAACAGGAACAATGGCCTATGTTATATTCAAAGATAAGCAACCAATATACGAATCTCAGCAAGCAGAAGCAATAGCAATATTCCTTGATCTGATGAAATTCGATGGTGAATGTGATAAGAATGGAAAAAAAAGTTCACATAGAAGCAACAGCAGTAGGTCATCTAGACTTCGGAATTGTAGAAATTAAAGATGAAGCTTATGCGTCACAGTTAGTTATGAAAAACATAGGACAACTGCAAATAACTGGAGCAGGGGTTGATAAAGCAAGCTTTGTTATAACTGAAGTGCATACAGAGATCGTTGAGGATAACCAATGAACAGCGATGAACAAATAACAAGTGAGGCGCAGAATCTAAGTGACTTTATTAAAATGTACTTCACAAGTCCTGTACCCCATGAAGAGCGCAAAGTTGACACCTTAGGGGATTTATTCGATCTCTATACAAGGAAAAAAGAATACAGTTCAGATTTCTTTACAATCCTAGACTTCACAAATTGGTTAAGCTACAAGATCAAAGCTGATCATGACTTTGGATTATTGTTTCCAACAAAAGAAATGATTGTTCTTAATTTTGTAGTAGAGCAGTGCTACTGCTTGGAAAATAATTGGCACAGAGATAGTTACGGAAACCTTTATGGAAACTGGACTGAATGAATAAATAGATAAATAAGAATAGAACAACGTAATATGCAAAGGTGAAAAATTATGACAAACGTTAGTGTAAAGAGAGTACCGAAAAATAAACTTCAAAATGCAATCGACGACAACATCTCTATGGGATTCACCGTCAAATCTCAAAGTGAAAACGTAGCAATCCTAGAAAAGTCTGGGGATTGGGGGTCATTTGGCTGGCATGCAGTAATCTTCATGGTCACAGCATGGTGGACTTGTGGCCTCTGGAACTTGGGATATGCGCTCTACTCCCACTACGGGAAAAAGCAAGAACTTCAACTCAAAGTCGATAAAGTTGATGGAGAATGAACTGGTTAAAGAGAGTTCTTGGATTTAAGGAACCGGCTTCAACTCCGGTTTCTAATCCAGATCCCATAATCAAAGGTGATAAATTCGTTGGAAAACCTGTAGGAAAGTTCGCAAATGCCTGTGAAGAAAATACTGCTTTTATAAATGAACATTGGGAGCTTTATCCAGATTATATAAAAGAACATATTTTGAATTACCGTGAAATCAACAAGATAGATGATTTATACGGTAAATACAGACAGGAACTGCATAACTGCAGGGTTGGCATGCGTCAATACTTGGAGCTTGCTAAAGAAGCTGAATCTTCTGATATAAGCCTGTCTGGTACTAGAAAAATTATTGCTGAGTATGACGCTAAAACCCTGAATATATGGGAAAGGATTAACGCACTTCCTGGTACCAGCCATCTTAGGAATGCAAACTCAGCACTTGAGGCGCGTGCTGCTGCCGATGGCTGGGTCTGTTGGTATGGCACTGGAGGCCTGCATTGGAATAAAAAAGGCATAGTGCAGGATGGCTCTGGGATCTATAGGAGGAGGTAATGAAAATCCGTCCATCAGTTGATGTCTATTTTATCAATATTGCAAAGGTAGTTGCTACAAGAGCTACCTGCCTACGACACACAGTAGGTGCCGTTATTGCAAAAGATAAGCGTATCTTATCAACTGGATACAATGGAGCACCCAGGAGCACAGAACACTGCTTAGATATAGGCTGTATCCGGATAAGGGAAAATATACCTTCAGGTAAAAATCACGAAAAATGCAGGGCAGTGCATGCAGAACAAAATGCAATCATCCAGGCCGCAATCCATGGGGTAAGCATAGCAGGAGCAACCCTCTACTGCACACACCAGCCCTGTATTCTTTGTGCTAAAATGTTAATAAATTCTGGAATAGAAAGAGTTGTCTTTGAACATTCTTATCCGGATACAAATGCATTAGATATTTTAAAAGAAGCAGGAATTAAGATAGAAACGATTACAAGCGATATCTTGTAAACTCCTCTTCTACTTTTTTAATTAAATTTAAAGAAATGCGCACTTCCCAGAGTTTACAGCCACTTTTTCGGAAGGCTGCGTAGCTCTCTGGTTTAAAAGAACAAATACCAAAAAGCGTTGGGAAATCTTCATCTGTTGTATAATGCAAACAGTATCCGCATATCGGTACAACAAGAATAACCATCACCTACTGACGTTTATTAAACAGCAATTAGTGCTATCTATAAAAAAGTGTCCAGTAATTAAAAAAGAAAAATGCATTGACTTTACTCAATGCTTGATACTATTCCTCTGGTATACGTTTTTGTACACTCACCAAATAGACTTTTTGCAGTCCACTGTTGACCAACCTCAAGAACTGTAACTTGCTTCTTTATGCCTGTTCCCAGGGAAGTCCCACAGGAGTCAACCAGAAGCTCACCATTACAAGTTTTCATTGAGTTAAGGTAATTAACTGATCCATCTGTGAAAGTGACTTTCACGGTATCACAACCAACACCTGCAGCTTTCATTGCAGTACTAACATCTTGAGCAAAGTTCAAACTTGTATACGAATCTGAAAATATTTTCTTTTCTGTTTTATCTGCTCTCAGAGCCGCATAAACTGTATCGTATGCAGTGCAGGTACTGCTTTCTTTACTTGAACTGGTAACAATAGTCGGACTTGTTTCAGTCGGTGTAGCACATGATCCGTTTTCACAGGTAGAAACGTCAGGCTTTGTAGTATCTGCTGGAGTTTCATTCGATTCTGTATTTCCGGACATAGCTAACGTTCCAAAATAATTAGTAGATGATTTTTTAGGCGTGGTGGGGCCTGCAACTGTATACGTATACCCACCATTACTTTGAGATGTCGTTTCTTCATTTACAGCTTTTGGAGTTGAAACTTCCTGGTTTTCGATTTCGTAATTATTGGTTTCTTCAGGTGTAGCGTTAGAATTACTGTTATCTCCAAAGATTTGGGAGAACCAGGCAGTTATTGTGTCTTCATCACCTGATGTTGAGAAAGAGCCAGTTTTACAAGTTTCATTGCCGTTACACACTTTAGCTTCGCATGTACCGTCCTTACACATGATTGCTCCGGATGCGTTTCCAGCAGAAGAATCATTAACTTTAGTTGTGTCGCAATTTCCGTCTACGCAATATCCTGCAGCGCACAGTCCATTAACGCACTTAAAAACACCATACGTATATGGAGAATAAGACGCATTTGAACACGTACTGTATATACTGTCTGTACTCGAAGTTTCACCACAACTAGAACATGATCCATCATCTGTCGAACTTGAAGTTGAATTCCCTGTTACTGAATAAGGGCAAGCAACCACACATGGAGCACTTATAAGAACGAGCACCATGCAAACAATCGCAATTGTTCTAAATTGAGTACTCATTTATTTACCTCGCATGTACAGATATTGCCAATCACATATAAATGTGACCACATGACAATATACATTCTAGTGTATATTTTAAAAAAATTCAGTACCTCAATGGTTTGATTCGCATCTCATCACGCTCCTCATCATACACAATAACTACTTGAGTTCCAGAAGCCCAAGGCACTTCTCTTGATGTTTGTGCGCAAACATTTATTCGTCCTACGGTATACCACCTACCAGTGGAGATGGCTGCTTTTTCAACAGATGTGGATAAGTCTTGATTAATCATACATTATGTAATTATTCAGTAATCGATATAAAGTTATCTATCATTGTATATATATACTGAAGTGGATACTTTTATATATGTTTAGCATAGTAATAGTGTATGTAAATTGAAGGTGTTACCTTATGGCAGAACCAGATATAAGAGCAAATTTGATCAAGTTAAAAAGGGAAATTGAAGCTACAATAGCTGCGATAGATGTTGAACTATCAGCAAGCCGACCAGCATTGAAATTACTTGTTCCAAGAAATGACATTTCTAGGAGATGCTTTCTCACTGGAAACAAGGATGTCCTTGTCTTCATTCAGACTTTAATAGAAAAAATATTCTACATAAAACCTGAGCCTGATGAAGATGAGGAAAACCTGGAGTATTTCAACGATCAGCTTGAAAAATCGATAACGCTGATAGGTGAGAATATCAGTAACGTAAAATCGTTACATCCAGCTATAGGAATTCCTGAAGTAACGAATGAACAATATATCCAAATGACCGGACGCCAGGAAATGTTTAATCATTTCAAAGATATACTTAAAGACTTCGGTCTTTGAAACAAACAGCAGTAGAGGTATGATATGGCAAACCTGAACAAACCATTTTGGATTGGAATAATCCTATTAGTATTGATTTCAAATATAGGAACTGGGTTAGCCGCAGATGAAAATAACATCGCATCAAACGCAAATGGAGATGGTAGCGGAGGAATGAAATTGTCTACTGAGACTTTTACAGATAATATTTCTTGGACTCAGTTAAATGCAATAAAGCCTCTCGCGAGCTTGATCATTTTGGTTTGTCTTTTCATTTACGGACTTACCCTCTTCATCGGGCCTATTGTTGGTGGAGCTAAGATCAACTTAGCAACGCTCACTAAATCTAACGATCTCCGGAATGACGGTCAGTCAGGCATACTACACATCGTCTTTGGATTACTCCTGGTGTGTGTGAGCCTGATAGGTGTGTTCATTTTGTGGAATAACTTCGGGCCAGGAACCTGGTAACCTATGAGACAGATAGTTCTTTCGCTACTCCTGATTCTGCTTCTTATCGGTGTAGCTTCAGCCGGAGAAGAAGGAGCTATCAACGCCGCTCTCCAAGCTAACGCTGGAGGAACTTACACCCTGACAGCAGGTGAACATACTGTTGACGGCCAAATAATAGTTCCTCCAAATACCAGCTTAACCGGAACTGTGACTTCAGATGGAACGCTCCAATCAAAAATAATACTTGGTAGGAGCTTCTGTCTGGCCGCACAGGAACCCATAATTCGAATCAATTCAGGATGTACAGTTTCATACATTAACTTTGACGGGAACTCCGCAAATAGGGATGGAGTCCCAACTTGGAAAGGCCATGACGGCAAAGGTTCTGCTAAAAAGTGGGGCCAGGGATATGATAATTTTATAGGTTGTAAAAATGTAGAAAAGGTTAGAGTACACCACTGTAACTTTGACAACAACCTAGGAGACTCATTCAGAATATTTACATCAAAAAATATTGAATTTGATCATAACAGCGCCTCCAAGGGTGGACATGATGTATTTTTCGCTGTAAGGTCTGAAGGGGTCTCTGTTCACGATAACTATATTCAACCAAGAGTAAATAGCGCAATCAGGCTCATGGATGTGACCCATGCTTGGGTATTTAACAACGTAGTAAGATACGTTAGAACCTACGATGGGACACCTTATGATGCAGGGCCTGATATTCAAATTCAACATGACTCAGGACAAATGAAAGATGTAACAGTATGCTACAACACTTTCATAGATTCCTGTGGCCCAGGTCTCTGGCTAGTAGGGAAAACAAGTGGCAATGAAGAACTCAACTTTCACCATAATGTTTTCTACAGAGCCGGATCAAATCGCGGAATCATCTGGGTAGGTGGAGTTATTGCTTCAGGCTATGATAATGCCTTATTCGAGAACAACGTTTTCGATGGCAGTTACCTTGGAGGGATCAACTTCTATGCAACTCAAGCAGGTTGGGCCACTTCCGCAACCGCTACTGTGAACAAATGCATTCTCATTGATGCAGTCCCAGGGACTTATAATAATGTCGGAGGATATGGAATTTATAATTCCATAGATGCTCAAAATGTGCAATGCACGAATTCAGTATTCTATAATAATGCAGCAGGCGACAGTAAAGGAGCAGTAACAATAACAGGAAGAGTGTCAGACAATCCAAGGGTTAGTGCAAATCCTACAGACTTCACCTGGGATTCCAGCAAAAGTTTATGGGTTTGTCCTGGCTTGGATGTCTCATCTCTGAACATTTCAATAGTAACCGGAGGCGATTATGATAATCTTCCAGAGCTCACACAAGAGGAAATAGACGAATTCGAATTCATGAACATCTTTTCCATTCTTGATGTGCAGTACAGCTCAGACCTGAACTTAACAACAGTGATGCCTAAAAATTATAAGCCCGAAAAAACAGTAAACGTTATCGTGTACAATAACACGTACATGCCACAGTCCAGGTATAATGTGAAAACGGATAACTACACGACTAAGGTTGAATACAAGTTCAATAACACAACTTCAACGCACTTCCTGCAGACAAAATTTAAAGCAAGTGGCTTATCTGGATACGATAACATTGACATGTGGGAACTCAAAGGAGGAGCGACAAGACTTGATAATTTGTTTGTAGTGCCTGGTGTAATGACCGACGCTCAAAATCCTGTAAAGATAACCGTTTACGATACAGGAGGACATAAAACTGTTATCAAGAACTACAACATAAAAACATATCAAGAGGATCTGACCGACGCAATAAATCCAGTTGCATTATTTCTGGTAGCAATACTGTTCATCATCTTCTGTGGAATTGCTTTAAATCTAAAGGTACTGGTGAAGAAATGGAACTTTTTAAAACTGTAATGGTTTTGGATCATTGGGAGCTTGCATTAATAGTTCTCTATCTGAAATTTTGTTATTGGTGGTTATTGCTACCATTTAGGTGTGTACGGAAAATAGTAGTTAGGTGATATCCGATGTATAACAAAAAAGAGCAATTAATAGTCATGGTATTAACGCTGTCGCTCCTTAGTTTTTATGCAGTGACCCCTGCAATCGGAGCTTCTGAGCATACCAAATTGAAAATAATACCAGCCAGTGAGGTTAGTAGTCTCATCGGGGTAAATAAAGTAAAAGTTCTTGATGGATCAGATACCACCAAGCTGAAATCACTAGAGGAGAGCGCCAACGAAAGCAAGGTGTACGATAGAGGATCAACTTCGAAGTTTACCGATTCAAGCGGGAAAACTAATACCTACGTAACCGAAGAAGTGAAAGAAGAGAAAGAAGAGGACGACGAGTCAGCACTGAGCAAGCTAAACCCCCTGAATATAGGTAAAAAAATGGTAGGCGAGGGTGGTATATACTTTCTTGAACTCCTGGGCGACGCAGGTTTTAAAGTCGGCAGTAAGGATGCTGATACCGTTGCTGTAAAAGAGAATTATGGAAATGCAGTAGCCATGATCTATACTATGGCTACTCTTGAATTTGATCCCTCTGAAAACACTTTCGTAAAAGATATACAGTTCAGATTCGCTATCATAGGCTTCTTCCTAATAGTGCTGTTTATTCTCCTAGGTGCAATAAACGTAAATATTTATGCGATGACTTCAGCGAATAATGTTGAAAAAGCATATATTCTAAGCAATAGGTACCACATCCCCATAAATGAGTATGCTCTAACACTAATAGAAGCTTGCGTAATGATGACAGCAGGATATATTATACTGAGGCTTACAATCGTTATGGAGCTGATGTTCACTAAGTTGATCATGTTTCAAATTCTAGACAGAATATTACCCACAGGTAGCAATATTATAATGTATCTTATGATGTCGATTTGCTACTTGATCATAGGGTTCGCAATTGCGTATAGAATTATAATAATCAGTATCTTCCATGCCTCCTACATAGCTTGGATTGGTCTTTACTGTTTCGGTATAACAAGACCTGCTGCTACAGCAGCATGGTGGTATTATCTAAAAATACTGTTCATGCGGACTATCATCGTAGGAGTTACCGTTATTGGCGTAGGGGTTATTTCTTACGTTCATGTGCACACAGGTTCGCTGGGTGAAGACGCATTGGAACTTGTGTTGGTAGCACTCATTCACCCGCTTCTATATTCAGCGCTGGTATTGATACTGGCTATAGTTTGTATAATGTTCATTGTAGGCATTAGAAATGTAATGTCAGCGTCTAAATATGCAATCAGGAGATACACTTACGGAGCACTGAGACCATGACCGATGGCACAACAACTTCTACCAACATTCAGAGTTGGAAACAGAAATACACAGGAAACAAACCTCTACGGAAAGCTAAAGAAACAGTTTACGCTGGAATCAGCGTTAAATGGTTTTACATAGCTGGGTTTTGGTGCCTGTGTTCGATTATACTATCCATGCCATTGATTATCACCTCCAATATTATTGTACAGTGCTTTATAGTAGCATTGGAATTAGTGTGGTGGGCTATATTCTTTATGAATTTCAGAACCTGTGAAAAGTATGACGAATCAATGCTGACACTCAAATATATGATCGCAGATTACAAAGGGGTGCATGAATTATGCAAATTCGATATGGATGTAGACCAGTTACAGACCTACATTCCTATTAAGAGAATTCATGCAAGAGGGCTTATAGAATACACAAGAGGCAGATTTGGTGTACTGATTGAATACTTCCCACCAACAGATCCTGGAGACCAAATGGAAACGCACCTCCTGCACATTCAGGCCTTAATCAACAGGCTGGCTGGAGATATGCAGGTGGATTTCATAAGCTCCTCGAGATTTGGAACAAAATCCCCTCTGTTAAAAAAGTTTGAAAGAATGATCAATGACCCGAATACTTCACCAAAAAACATCAAGTTGATAAAAAGCCAATATGACAAAGTAAAAAGTGGTAAAGTAACACCTGATTGGGCTTTTTACATTTCATTAGGCCTAGGATCACATGCAACTGTGGAAGATGCAGCAGATCGCCTCAACACTGAACTGCCTGGTTTCCTGGATGGTTTAAGTGACGCCGGTATCGTTGCCTCCCAAATTATAAGCGAAACAGAACTGGTAAAGAACTTCATACAATTCATGGTTCCGAGGGATCTATAATGAGCTGGAAAAATCCTTATAATATGTTTGGAAAAGCCGGAGCAGAACTTAAAAGGTTTAACTATACCAAAAAACATGCTCAAGATCAAGCTCGGAAAAAGCTATGGTGGGATGACGTTTGCAGGCAGATCTGCCCAGACGTCTTCAAAATTGAAAAGGATCACCTGCAAATAGATGATTTTCGTGTAGAGTGCCTTATAGTGGGAAAAAGCGAAGGAACAACCGAAGGGATTCCAGCAGAAACAGCTTACGATTTCCAGAAAAAGCTCATGAATACTACACTCAAAGGGTGCATTATTCAAATTTCTGAAAAACTGGTTCCAATACCAACAGCAGAAGCCCAAGCTCTACTATCTGAAGCTATATACTTCAACCAGGGCAACCAGCTAAACTATGTCAAAGGTAACGATCTGGGAATTCCGGATGAAAACCTCAAACTTGATCACGAAGATATGATGAAGCAGGTAAAAATCCTGCACGACAATAAAGAAAACATGTTTCACGGAGCCTATATTATTACGATATGGGCTGAAGATGAAATTTCAATGAAGATCGCAAAGTCTCACATCAAAGGTGTCATGCGTGAAAACAGAATCCTGGGGGAACTACCTCTTCGGAGAATGTTTGAGACTTTCATGACTGCTCAACCTGGGCCGGACATGTTGGATTTTGCGACCATTGAAATGTACTCAGGGCTTGCATCAATCATATCACCAACAGTAAACCCCCTTTCACCTCTAGCAGGGACAGGGCAAGGTATTTATTTCGGAAACGAGGTCAACACCGGAAAGGATGTATCGCTAGACTTCTTCTCAGAAGCTGCACCGCACGTGATCATGGTGGGGGCAACTGGATCAGGTAAAACGTATGCGCTCATCCTGCTCATGATTAGGCTTTACCTTGAAGGCCGCAAGGTAATGTATCTGACCAAAAAGAGAGATGATCATACAAACTACCGAGCCATCGCAGAGTACTTTGCACCTTTCGGAGGCATAATCGAAGTTGGGCCTGGTCGCCACAACATAAACCCACTCCAGATTATCTACAATACCACAATGGAAGAGATCACAAGAGAACAAGCTATTGGTATCTACGATAGCCATAAAGAGATCTTCTGCGCCTTCATGAAAACGTACTGTGGTGATGAGTATTCAATTAATCAGGATTCATTCATTGATCAGACTCTAAATGAACTTTATGCAGACGAAAAACACGGAATTAAAAGAGATGATCCAACTACCTGGAAAGATCCCAAAAAGTTTCCTACAATGTGTGAGCTCAGGGAAAAATGGGAAAGTATGTATAATGACCTAAGAGGTCACAGAAAAGGTACATGTGAAGTCCTTATTAACAAAACTTATAAGTTCTCCAGAGGTGGGGCCTACGACTACATCAACTCTCCAACTGATGCAGACTTTACTCTGAGATTCGCAGTTATTGATAT
>JALNXZ010000280.1 GCA_023230125.1 Bacteroidales bacterium
CGTTTTTCGCTCCATGTTGCCCGAATGGTGAAATGGTAGACACGAAGGACTTAAAATCCTTTGGCCATAACGGCTGTGCCGGTTCGAGTCCGGCTTCGGGTACGAAAAATCCCTTTATCCAAGTGATGAAGGGATTTTTTGTATTTACCATGTTTATAAAAAATAATGTATTTTTGCACAGATGAGCAAAGCCGTAGCAACCACACTTCAACTTTCTCAAAACAAGGACATAGATTGATGTTTGACTCGAATTTTACATAAAAATACTAGATTTTATGAAATGCTCCACCTTTTGCTTTTGTTTACTGGGCCTACTGACATCTTTTAATACCATCGCCCAAATTACTGATGCATCAACCTTTGAGACAGTTTTACCACAGTGGATGGACACTTCAAAAAATAAGGCGACATCAGTCGTAGCTGAAGATCCCAAATTTCAGGACAGGAGCCAAGCTTTTTTACTCCGTGGACGCATTCTAGATTCAGAAACAGGGCAAAACCTATCCTATGCCACTGTCAGTGTCAATCAATTGGGTATTGGAACAGCCAGCAATCAAGACGGAGACTGGTCTTTACGGATTCCCGCAACCGGAGCAAATGGAACACTGAGTGTCTGTTTTATGGGCTATATGACCAAAAAACTAAACATAGCAGACCTTTCCGAAGTCTCAACCATCCGGCTTGACCCATCCCATTTTGATCTAGCCGAAGTAGTCGTTGTTCCCAGAGATTTTATTGCTGAGTTGTTGGTAAAAGCATACAAGGCCATACCGGAAAATTATCCTACAAAGCCGACACTCTGTGACGGCTTCTACAGAGAGACACAACGTGTGAACGATAGCCTCTTCCTGTGTTTCGATGAAGCTGTACTCAATGTATATAAAAACACTTACAAGAACGCAAAGAATTTCGGTCAGATCCGTATTGAAAAATCCCGTAAAAATGTATTTCCTGGAATAGACAGCATCAACGACGTTCGGTTTTATGGCGGACCTCATTTTCCAAATGATCTTGATATTGTTTTCAGCCGATGGGATTTCATTAAACCATCCGAATATAAAAACTGGGTATATGAACTTGCCGGTATTTACAAGGACAGCCTTTCCTCCGTTTACACAATATCATTCAAGAATCGTAAAGCACCCAATTCAAATTTTAAGGGACGCATATTCATTGACAGGGATAACCTGGCTTATGTGGGTTTTGAATTGAAACGTGCAGGACTTAGCGTCTTTACACAAGAACAAATACAATCGGGAGTCACCTACCTTCCTGGAAACACGAATATTAAAATCGGTTATTCCGAAAAGGATGGAAAATATTTTCTGAGTTACATCACCTATAAAACAAACGGTGTAAATACTGCATCCAAAACCAAGATATATAAGGATATTGAATACGTCACCACCGCTATAAAAACAGATTCCATCTCTCCCATACCCTTCAACGAACAATTTGATTACACAGACATCTTGTCAATTGAAGCAGACAATTACGATCAAACCTACTGGAAAGACTACAACATCCTTCAGGAAAGCAACGTAATGAGCACTCAGACAGATTTGCTTTACCAGAAAGAAGCGGCTATGCAGCAGCTTACCAAAGTCTACAATAAAGAACTTACTGAACAGGAGAAAGCCTTGCTTTTCCTGAAACGCTTTACTTTTGACGGAGGAATTGCTTTCCATCCCATCAGCTACAAAGGAGGAATGCACCATATCGCTTATGGTATTGACAACGGGAACGCCGACATTTCTGTTCCCTCAAAATATTTTGGAATCTCAACCATGGACGGCATCCGATTTGAACTGAACAAGCAGTATACCCTTTTCAGTACCATTTCTGCTGCCTTATACGGCATTGACCAGATTCAATTTGACCTTGGGATGAGCTATAGGATTTCCCTGTTTCCAAGTGGACGTTGGTTCTTTCTCGACCTGGGGCTTGCTGCTTCGACCGCAAACACCAAAGTAGACATATGTAGCATCACGAACACCAATGAAAATCTTCAAATCGATGGTAAAACATTCGATTCGGAAAAAATCAATGTAAAAGCCGGAAAATCCGGCTCTGGGGTGAAGCCAGTCATCGGTCTGGCTGTCAGGATGGGGAAAAGATACGAACTGTTCATGGATGGTTCTTACTTCCTGCCATTTCTTTTCAAACGCGAATACGTACAATTCAAGGAGGCTGAAGGAGGCTTTTTTAGTAAGAAAAGTGCCAAAGTTGACTGGAATGATCCGAACTTGCTTTTTTATGTGAACAACATGCAAATGACCACCCAACGTTTTGACGTTGAGCCCTATCAGTTCCGAATCGGCATCCGCTCAGGTTTCTAAGCTTAATCACTTACAAGAGGAGGATTGACTACAGGCATTTCCGGATAAGCTATCCTAGTATGATAAATGGTCTGCAATTTCGATTTGAAGACCACTTTGATCTTTTCCAGATCCCTGAAGGTAATCGGGACGTTTTTGAAGGCACCTTCCTGAAACTGCATATTAATGATGCGTTCAACCAGCATGGATATTTCAGATTCGGAATATTCCTTAAGGCTACGCGATGAGGCCTCCAAAGCATCTGCCATCATCAGTATGGCAGTTTCTTTCGATGCCGGATTGGAACCTTTATAGAAAAATGCGTCAGGAACAGGTTCATCGGGATGCTCTTTCTTAAAGTTACTATAGAAAAAACGAACAGGACCATTCCCATGATGCGATCGGATACAATCACGTATCACTAAAGGCAGACCATACTTATGGGCCAGTTTCAAACCTTCAGAGACATGACTGATGATGATCTTGGCACTTTCCTCCGGTGTCAGTTCATCATGTGGATTTACCCCGGATTGATTTTCTGTGAAGTAAATTGGGTTGCACATTTTACCAATATCATGATATAAGGATCCTGTACGCACCAATTGCACATTCGCATTAATTTCCTGAGCCGCTGCCGTTGCCAAATTCGAAACTTGCATAGAATGTTGAAACCTGTCCTGGAAGCTTT
>JALNXZ010000015.1 GCA_023230125.1 Bacteroidales bacterium
GAACCTGAAACTTTGCGAGCCGTTGCGACTGTTATTCAAAGATGAAGTCCGCCGCGTGGGAAACAAATTGGGAATGCCGCAAAACCTCATCAAGCGTCAACCCTTCCCCGGTCCGGGTCTGGCTGTAAGAATTCTGGGAGACATCACGAAAGAGAAAGTACGCATTGCACAGGAAGCCGACGCCATCTTCATCGACAGCTTGCGCGAATGGAATCTCTACGATCAGGTTTGGCAGGCCGGTGTCATTTTGTTGCCGATTCGTTCGGTTGGTGTGATGGGTGATGAACGCACTTATGAAAACGCAGTCGCCCTGCGCGCCGTAACTTCTACGGATGCCATGACTGCCGACTGGGCTCATTTGCCTTACGAATTTCTGGCCAAGGTGTCCAACGAAATCATCAACAAAGTGAAAGGGGTTAACCGCGTAACTTATGACATCTCGTCCAAGCCGCCGGCAACCATTGAGTGGGAATAAAAAAATAAGTGTCTTTTTCCTTCATGCAGGTAATCGGGCTCCGCTTCCGGTGTGTAGCGGCATAGCCTCGGGCTCCGTTCGTTCGTCCTTGTGATCGCTTGATTCCTGCGCTATTTGTTTGTCTCTTGCAGAGCCTTCACAAAATAGCCTTGCAGTCATCTGCGCGACTCCCTGCGTCCGTTCTCAAAGTCGCCCTCAACCATACCGCTTCCCGCCGTCCGCTTTTCGGGATGCTTTAGAGCTTAGCAATAAAAATCAAAGAGTGAAAGATTTACATTGTGTGAATATATTATAAATATATATGTTATATTTGTGATTTATGTAATAATGCTAATAGGTATATTTGATCATTCAAGAACCAGAGAAAGATATAGTAATATATACAATTATTGAAAAAAATATAAACTATAAAGTTGTATAACATGAATTATTATACTAATTTTGCAAAATAACAACCATGGCAGACAGACATGAAGTCGAATCCTTTTTAAACGAACTAAAAACAAAAATAAATATTTTTGGTATTGTCTATCTGGATGATCGAAAAAAGAATGCACAAACACTCTTTTCGTTGGAAATTTCTCCGATACGACGAACAGAGTTCATTCAGGAATTGAAAGCTAAAGATTACTCTTCAGGCCCGATTGATGAGAAAATGAGAGGCTTTTCAGATATGTGGGTATTCGGAATTACTGTCAAGTCGGTTGAAGTTTATGTAAAAATATGTTTGGGTCTTACGAATATCAGTGCAGTTTGCATTTCTTTCCATATTGCAGAACATCCATTGAATTATCCATTAAAGAAATAAACTATGAAAAGTCCATTTACCGGTACAGAAGCTGAAATTACGAGAGAGTGGGTGTCCATGACTTTTCGTAAGGAAAGCTTTCGGGTACTGTTTCATGCTTATCGTTGCCCGGATACTGGGAATAGTTTCGAAGATGAGGCTTTTACACAGCTGAATTACAACCAGCTGGTCAATCAATACCGGGCAAAATATGCATTGCCTTTTCCGAATGAAATCGTGAAAATCAGAATCCAATACGGTTTGTCTGCTGCCCGGTTGTCGGAGATATTGGGCTTTGGAACGAATGTTTGGCGGTTGTACGAGAACGGAGAAGTGCCCAATCTCTCCAATGGCAAGTTGATTCAGTTGGCCGCCGATCCCGGCGAATTCAAAAAATTGATTGCACGTTGTGGCACCATAGATGAAAAACACCGGTCAAAAATCTACGACAGAATTGAAATCCTGTTCGATGAAAAACGGCAAGAGCGTGCAAATCGCGATGTCGAAAACTATCTGCTGGGTTCAGAGTGGCCAAACGAACAGACGGGCTACACGCGTCCCGATTTGTCAAAGCTGACGGAAATGGTTGTCTTTTTTACAGAGAAGATGCAACCATGGAAGACAAAATTGAACAAATTGCTGTTCTATTCCGACTTTGCAATGTTCAAGCAATCGGGCTTCTCCATAAGCGGAACCTCCTACAGAGCCATTCCGATGGGGCCGGTTCCAGAGAAGTACCACAGCCTGTTTGAATACATCTGTGCCAAGGAACAAATTACCGTACAAAGTACGGCTTTTCCTGACGGAGGAATTGGGGAGCAGTTTCTCTCATACCCGAACAGGACTTTCAATTCCTCCATTTTTACAGCGGCAGAACTTGATGTCCTCCACCTTATTGCAGACCGCTTTGAAAAAACGACCACGCAAGAAATAATCGATTTGAGTCACCGGGAAACTGCCTGGACCGCCAACGAAAAAGACCACAAGCTCATTGATTACAAATACGCTTTCGAGTTGAACGGGGTTTGATTATGTTATCTGCTGATTACAGATAAAAAAAAATCATCCGGTATTCCCATAGAGTAAAGTACCCTTCTGCTTGATTCTATAAACCTTGCTTGTGATTCACCTTGCTGCACTTTCGTTGTCCAGCCGCTGCGACAATGAGCAAAAGTATGAAGAAAATCGGGTTAGCGAGCAAACACGGTCATCTTCCATATTTTGTTTTGCCCGACTCTTCATGGGCCACCTGCGCCGGTCCGTCGAAGTCGGCGTCGGCCACGCCGCTGCCCTTCAGTGCGCTACTTTGGGTGTAACTTGATATTCTCTTATTCAGATGCAGCTGGCATTAAAGATGCTATAAACAGAGTAATATATGTGAATCATGTAACTTATATCTAAGATTGTGTAATCCAAAAGAATGCGAAGTATCGACCTTTGTTTGTGTGGAAATTTATCCATAAACCAACAAAAAAAATATGAAAGCAAAATTACTCAAAACAGTAGCAACTGTAATACTGCTTACTGTAGCAACCATGACCTTTGCACAAGCTCCGAATTTGGGCACAGCTGCCGATTTCGTTCTCTTTTCAACAAATGGTGCAGTAAGCAATACCGGAATATCTCAGCTCACGGGGAATGTTGGTACCAATAATGGCTCGAGCACCGCTTTCGGAAATGTAAACGGTGTCATGCATGACGGAGATGCTGCAAGTGCAAAATGTGCAGCAGATTTACTGACAGCATACGACGAGCTGAACAGTACAATTCCTAAATTTTTTCCTGCATCTTTGCTTGGAAACGGTCAAATACTGGAAGCAGGAGTATATTCCATATCCGGTGAAGCCAGTCTGAATCTGGATCTTACCTTGGATGCCAAGGACAATCCCAATGCTGTTTTCATTTTTCAAATAGATGGAGCATTTTCAACAAACGCCGCGTCTGAAGTTCATTTGATCAATGGAGCAATGGCATGTAATGTTTTCTGGAAAATCGAAGGTCTGGTAAGCATGGCTTCCGGTACAAAAATGAAAGGGACCGTTATTGCCAACAACGCAGCCATTTTAATAAACACAGGATCTACCCTTGAAGGAAGAGCACTTTCAACAGCAGGAGCTATTTCAATAGATGGCGTGTTGGCCTATACCCCTATCGGATGTGGCAGCCCTGTTCTCACCGGTCCTGTAGCACCTAACCTTGGCTCAACAGAATGCTATGCCATTTTTTCTGCCGACGGTGCCGTCTCAAATGCAGGCATTTCCAATGTGAAAGGCGACGTAGGTACAAATGTAGGTTTGACGACAGGCTTTGACTCACTTCTGGTAACAGGAAGCATTCACCCCATTCCTGATATATCCACAGCACAATGTGCCGCCGATTTATTGACGGTATACCATTATCTGAATGTTTTGCCCGTAGACATTAACCTTCTATATCCTGCTCAATTCGGTAACAACCTGGTACTTACACCGCATACTTACTTGCTTGATGCTGCAACAGTTTTTACCGACTCACTTTATCTGAATGCTTTGGGCAATGAAGATGCAATCTTTGTCATCAAAATAAACGGAGCCCTTTCAACAAGTACGTATTCAAAAGTGCTTCTTATTAACGGTGCACAGGCAAAAAACGTGTATTGGAAAATTGAAGGTGCTGTCAGTATCAACAACTATTCCATTTTCAGAGGGACAATAATCTGTAATAACGGTGCTTTGGGTGCATTGAACACCGGTGTCACCTTAGAAGGAAGAGCCCTTACCACCACAGGAGCTTTAACGACTGCTGCAGTCAATATTACAACTCCGACCGATTGTACATTAACAAATATACAGACACCAGAAACAGGAAAGGATATTGTTACCATTTCGCCGAATCCGTTTAGCTCTTTCACCACTCTTTTTATAAACGATGAGTCGAAAATTGACAATTATGAACTGATTATCTACAATGAATTGGGTGAAAAAGTATTGAGAAACCTTGTTACGAAACAAAGCACAACTCTGAATACAAGCAATCTTTCCCATGGCATTTACTTTTACAAGATCGTGGCCAATAATCAAACCGTTCAATCGGGAAAACTGATTTCAAACCAATAAAATAAATATCTACAGTTATTAAAGTCTATTGTTTAAATCATAAAAAATAAAAATCATGGGAAATCTTCTTTACATTATTGCAGTAGTCTTGATTATTGCATGGGCCGTCGGTTTTTTTGCATACAGTGTAGGAGGTATTATTCATATTCTGCTTGTGATTGCGCTTATAGCTGTTTTATTCAGAATCATTCAAGGGAAAAGAATCATGTAGAATACTTTATATAAGTAGTGTCATTACTCGAAGAGCAAAGGACATGGTTGACCGCATTACCGTAAATGCGGTTTTTTATTATATAAGCCTGCGCTTGTATGGAACAGGAAGAAACACTAGCATCTCAAAATCAAGACAATCGGTCTGTCAAAGCGGAAGAACTGGAGTCCGTCATGAACCTCAGAACGATGCATACCCATCATCATAAATCCCAACAACGGGCAAGACTGGCTTACACCATGGAAAAATACAATTTGTAATAGCCATACGAAGCAAATTACATATCCTCAAGTGTCAAACATGCAGTTTCTATCTCGTACTTAAAGAAAAGTTTAGTACGAATAGCTTCTACTTTCTGCTGGAAGCGTTCCGGCTTGAAATTCTTGTATTGTCGCTTCACTTCAGCAATAAACACCTTAGGTACATCGGCAGAAATAGCTACAATATCTATTTCATTCTGATCAGTGTCTTTGCTTTTTGAGGTTTCCCACCAGGAACCGATATTTTTATAGATTTGCTTTTCTCTCAGTTGCTCCCGAAAATATTTTTCTAAAGTCAGTCCGGAATAGGTTGGATAATCTGCTTTTACGACATCAGCAAGCTTAGTAAATAGTTCCGATTGTACAAAATCCTGATGCTTCACAATATACCTGAACCAGAAACGGAGGAAATGATCCGTAATCTCGTACCGCACGTTTTGTGTACCTTCTTTTGCCAATATGGGTCTTTTCTTTGCGATTACCTCATAATCCTCTTCCAGACGTTGTAACAGACCACCGACACTGGTGTTACCTATCGATTCTGATATTTCAGCAGCCGTATTCTTTCCTAAAGCGATGGCCGAAAGGATCGCAAAATAGTTTCCATACTTTTTACCAAATTCCTGAATAAGCAACAAGTTTCCTTCTTCCATAAAAATGGAATTCTCCTGAATAATGCAATCCACCATTGTCTCCATCGTGTGGCATCCTTTATCAAGTAATAACTCCATGTATTTAGGAACACCACCGGTGAACGTATATAAAGCCAGCAAATCGTCATTCGTATGGTCCGGATAATAATCTGCCAATATTTGCTTGATAACCGAAGTGGTGAACGGCTTTAACTTGATGATGCTATCACAACGACCATACAGAGGCTCTTTGTATTCCATAAAGATTCGGTGCATCAACGTATAAACCGATCCGCTGGCTATGAAATTTACATGAGTTGTATCCTTGTACCTATCCCAAACATCCTGTATTCCGCTATAGATGGAAGGGTTGATGTAAAAGAATTCCTGGAATTCATCGATCACTAAATTGAAGGATTGGTTTTTGCCTGCAGACATTAATGTTTCAAAGAGACTTACAAATGAAGTCACTTCCGATGAGATATACGTGTTTAGCGAACGGCTTGCGGTTTCTGCAAACTGAGAACACAAGGTGGCTTCATTGCTTCTTCTTACAAAAAAATACACCGTCGGGGAATCCTCGCAACTTCTTAAAATCAGCTTGGTCTTGCCGATACGTCTGCGTCCGGTTAAAACACTCATCTGAGAATGATTGGTGAATGCGATCTCCCTTGTTTGAGCCAATAGCTCCAGCTCCTGTTCTCGATCATAAAATTTCATAAGGTCCTATTTTTAATTTTCGCAACGGTTATTTTCGCGACTGCGGAATTTGATGCAAATATAGTAGGTGACAACATAATAACAAAATTTCGCGGGTGTTATTTTCGCGGGTGCGAAATTTGGTTTGGCTTTAGAACGTTGTTCTTGAGTTACAATATTTTCTTGATAATTGTGAATTCTTGCAAGATCTTTCTCCTACTGAATAACTAAATCAACTTTTGTAATTTTTATTCGTAAAATGTTTTCGGTATAGTTGCTTCATAAAAAATTAACGGTATATTTGGTATCATCATATTATTTTAGAAGTTTAAAAAGAAATGATTCAAACAATGTTTGTTTTCGGGTCATTTTTTTCTTTTACAAGCATAATACCATGGATCAACCAAAAACCGAAACCATTCTGCGTATGTTGGTGTTGCTTTCCGGCGGCGCTCGTTATACCGTTTCCGAACTGGCTATACACTTTTCGTGTTCAGAACGAACCATCTATCGCGATCTATACACCATGGAGAATGCGGGTTTTGTTTTGGACAGAACTCAGGGACATTACTCCTTGAATCTTTGCCCTGAGGAAGCTAAAAAACTTCATCGCCTTCTTCATTTCAGCGAAGAAGAAGCCTACATCCTGTACCGGGCACTCGAAATGGTTAAAGGCGGAACCTCCGTCAACGAACAGTTGGTCCGTAAACTCAACGCCCTCTACGATTTCCGCGCCCTATCCAATTTGTCGCGAAAACCCGAAATCGAAATCATACATACCCTCGACGAAGCCATCCGCACCAACAAGCAAGTGAACCTTCATTCTTACCGCTCTTCCCACAGCGAAACCATCACCGACCGCATCGTCGAGCCCTTTGAATTTCTTCCCGAATACTCGGCTGTTTGGTGTTTCGACCTTTTCGACAAAACCTGCAAACAATTTAAAATTAGTCGTATCGAACAAGTATCTGTGTTGGATTCCAACCGGCAAAACCAAATGCTTCACCGCGTTCCTTTTACAGATGCCTTCAGAATGTCTGCTTGTGAATCTTTGGCTACCGTTGAGGCCGAACTTTCCCTGAAAGCCGCCAATTTGTTGCGGGAGGAATATCCGTTGGCAGAAAAATATCTAAGTGACCTGAACGTTTCCGGAACTCTTCGTTACCTGTTGAAGATTCCGGTAGCCGATTACCACGGCATCGGGCGGTTTGTGCTTGGACTCCAGAGAGAAGTGAAGGTGGTTGGCCCGGAAGAGTTTAAGAATTTTTTACGGGAAGTTCAAAAAAAGATGGGGGTTATGACGGAAACTGTCAGTGGATAAGGGTTTATTTGTAAGAAAATCAAGAAATATGATTAGCAGTGTTCAGTATATGCATTTTTTGCACATACTGAACACTGCTAATCACTACAATACAAGTTAGAACCCATTACCCTAATTCGCTATGCCTTAATCCTAAGATAAACTATTAAATAACAAACAACTCTATCATGAAAAACACTAATTTGTCAATTTTTACAGGCCTTTATCCGTTATCCAAAACATTGCGTTTTGAGTTGATTCCCCAAGGAAAATTTACCTTAGAGAACTTTGTCAAAAGCCAGTCCTTCGAATCGGACGTAAAACGTGCCGAAGCCTATCCCATCGTAAAACAAATCATTGACAGTTATCATAAATGGTTTATTGACGATTCGTTAAAAGAACTGAATCTCGATTGGCAACCGTTGAAAGTTGCCATAGAACAATATAGAATTGACAAAGACAAAAAGGCATTACAGGAGGTTCAGAAAGCCAAACGCAAGGAGATAAACGAAGCTTTTATAAAACATCCCGATTTTAAATATCTATTCAAAGAAGATTTGATATCCAATTTATTACCTGTTTGGATTCAGAACTCTGATGACACAGATATCGAAAAGAAAAAAGAAGCCGTACAAACGTTTCATCGTTTTTCGACTTATTTTACCGGATTCCATAAAAACAGAGAAAACATCTATTCAGCTGATGATATAAGCACTTCTGTACCCCATAGATTGATACATGACAATTTTCCAAAATTTATGGGAAATTTGGAAGTGTTTGAATTCATAAAAAATGAATGCCCGTCAGTATTAGAAGAGACAGTCCGTGAATTATTGCCATTTTTAGAAGGAATACAAATCGACGATGTCTTTTCTCTTGACTTTTTCAATCACTGCTTAACACAAAATGGAATTGATTTTTACAATCGGATTATCGGTGGTGTTACGCCTGAAAATGGACAAAAACGGCGTGGGTTGAATGAGTTCATTAATCTCTACAAACAACAGCATCCGGAGTTTGCCAAAAACAAGAAAATCAAAAAGATGGTTGTCTTGTTCAAGCAAATTTTAAGCGATCGGGAATCGTTGTCATTCATCCCCGAAATATTTGTGGATGACAAACAGTTACAAGAAAGCATCTCGACCTTTTACACACAAGAACTTCTGAATTTTGAGGCAGAAGGACGAACCATTAATATCTGTGAAGAATTGGCAAGTCTGATCACTCGCCTTTCAGATTATGACCCTTCTAAATTATACATTCAGCAGCACGAACTTACAGCCGTGTCACAAAAGCTACTTGGATCGTGGGGAGAGATAAACTACTGTTTATCAAACTATGCCGAATCAAAATTCGGTACAGCCGAAAAGCCATCGAACAAAAAGAAAATAGATGGTTGGTTGAAATCCACCGAGTTTAGTTTAACCGAATTAAATACCGCTTTGCAACAGGCCGGGAAAGAGGAACGTATTGAACAGTACTTTGACGACATAAAGACGCTTGCGCAAAACATCAAGATAAGTTACGAAGAGACACAGCCAATTTTTGAAAAAAAATATCATGCGGAGTTGCATCTAAGAGAACAAGCCGATGATGTGGAGAAGCTAAAAACTTTTTTGGATGCCTTGCAGGAACTGATGCATCGGTTGAAACCTCTTTGTATCAGCGAAGAAGCCGACAGAGACACTTCATTCTACAACGAATTCGATTTGTTGTATAACCAGTTAATTCTCGTTGTACCAGTATATAATAAAGTGCGGAATTACATTACACAGAAATTAGGTGAAGAGAACAAGATCAAGCTCAATTTCGAAAACCCGACTTTAGCAAATGGGTGGGATGTGAATAAAGAAGATGCAAATACCTGTGTGATATTGCTTAAGGATAACAAGTATTACCTAGGAATAATGAACGCCAAAAACAAACCAAAATTTACAAAAACGAAAGTAAGGAGCGATGAAGTTTGCTATCAGAAAATGGTTTACAAATTATTGCCGGGACCAAATAAGATGCTTCCAAAGGTCTTCTTTTCCAAAAAAGGAATAGAAACCTTCAATCCTCCCCAATACATTTTGGATGGTTATAATGACGGAAAACACAAAAAAGGCAGCACCTTTAACCTCGAATTTTGTTATCAGTTGATTGATTATTTCAAATTGGCGATAAGCCAACATGCCGATTGGAAAAACTTCGAATTTCAATTTTCAGAGACAAAAACCTATAAAGACATCAGTGCCTTTTACAAAGAAATATCAGAACAAGGTTATAAACTAACATTTGACGATATTCCCGAATGCCAAATTACCGAATGGGTAAACGAAGGAAAACTCTTCCTTTTTCAGATCTACAACAAAGACTTTTCAGCAGGAGCTACCGGTCGTCCCAATTTGCATACCCTATATTGGAAAAGCCTTTTTACTCCCGAAAATCTGAAAGACGTAGTGTTAAAACTCAACGGCGAAGCCGAGTTCTTTTATCGCGACAGCAACATTAAAAAAGCAGCATCACACAAGGTTGGTGAAAAGATGGTCAACCGCCGTGACATAAACGGACAATCCATACCGGACGCTGTCCATAAAGAATTGTTTTTGTATTTCAACAAAAGAAACAAACAGGCACTCAGCAATGAAGCCAAAGCTTATTTGGACAAAATAACGGTAAAAGATGTTACCCATGAAATCATTAAAGACCGTCGCTACACACAGCCAAAATTCTTGTTTCATGTACCGATGACCATCAATTTCAAAGCCGATACCAAAAATGAATACATGAATGAACGGGTTCGGGAATTTTTGGCAAACAATCCGAATGTGAATATTATTGGCCTTGACCGCGGCGAACGGCATTTGATTTATCTCTCAGTGATAAACCAAAAAGGTGAGATTCTTAAGCAAAAGTCCTATAACACCATTACCGACACCGATTATCAGGAAAAACTGGTGCAACGTGAAAAAGAACGCGATGAAGCCCGCAAAAGCTGGGGTACCATCGGAAAAATCAAAGAACTGAAAGAAGGATACCTCTCACAGGTAATCCACGAAATAGCCACCATGATGGTGGAAAATAATGCCATAGTCGTACTTGAAGACCTGAACTTCGGGTTTAAACGCGGTCGATTCAAAGTAGAACGTCAAGTGTACCAAAAGTTTGAAAAAATGCTGATAGACAAGCTCAACTACCTTGTGTTCAAGGAAAAAGCACCTTTGGAAGCCGGTGGTGTTTTGAATGGCTATCAATTGGCCGAGAAGTTCACGAGTTTCAAAGACTTGGGTAAACAGTGTGGTTTTTTATTCTATGTACCTGCAGCATATACTTCCAAAATTGACCCAACCACCGGTTTTGTCAATTTACTAAATTTGAATTATACCAACGTTAAAGATGCGCAAATCCTGTTTGGCGATATGGACAGCATCCGTTACAATCCGGTGACCGATTATTTTGAATTTGCCTTGAACTATGACAAGTTCAAAACCCCTCAAACCGATTGGCGTAAAACCTGGACGATTTGTACCATAGGCAGAAAACGCTTTGCATACATCACCGGCGAAAACGGACAAAAGGAGACGCAGACCATTGATGTGACACAATCCCTAAAGGAGCTTTTTGAAAAAAATAGCATTGACTACACTACCGGAAACAACCTGCAAGATGTCATTTGCCAGCAAACGACAGTCGACTTCTACAAAACCCTGTTGTGGCTACTCAAACTAACCATGCAAATGCGAAACAGCAACGCTACCACCAACGAAGACTTTATTTTATCGCCTGTTAAGAACAACCAAGGTGAATTCTTCATGAGTAACAACAACCCCAACGGTACTCTACCCGCTGATGCCGATGCCAACGGAGCCTATCACATTGCCCTGAAAGGGCTGTATTTAATGAAGAAGGTCTTCCCGGCAGGAAGTAAGGATATGAAGATTGAACATAAGGAGTGGTTTGAGTTTGCACAAAAAATGCATATCAAATAAATGCCAGACTACATCTCCATCTCAACCCTAAACGACTTCATCTTTTGCCCATATTCCATTTATTTGCATAATGTGTATATGGGCGGAGACGAAGAGTTGGTGCACGCCACCCCTCAAACACAGGGCAAAACAGCTCATGCTGCCATTGACGAAAAAACGTACAGTAGCAGGAAAGATGAAATTACGTCATTGTCAGTTTACAGCAACGAGCTGGGTATTATTGGAAAGATCGATTTGTACAAAGGACGAGAAAAGCTCTTGATTGAACGAAAATATCAGCTTAATACCATTTATCAAGGGCAAATATATCAGCTTTGGGCACAATACTTTTGCATGATGGAAATGGGCTATATAATTGAAAAGTTGGCTTTTTATGCCATTTCAACCAATAAGATATTTCCTGTTGAAATTCCTACAAGTGAGGACAAAAGAGAACTGCAGGATTTTATTCTACGGTTTAAAACATTTGACCCGACTCAACCAATTTCAGTCAACATAAACAAGTGTACACATTGCATCTATTGCAACTTGTGTGATAAAATTGACACCGAAAATGTTTACACATAAAGACATTGAATACCGGTCCGTCTTTGTTGTCAATTGCATTGAAAACAAAGCATTACGGGTAGAAAGCGGTGCGCTCCTCTTGGAAGACACTGAAGAAAAGAAAACACTAACCAAGTTGCCATTTCAAAAGATACTGGCCCTATTTGTAATCGGACATATTACGGTGACTACCGCCTTGATTGATAAATGCACCAGGTATGGTATTCCCCTTGTGGTAATGAAACCAAACTTTCGTCCAGTCTTCTTCTTTTCGATTACTGCTGAAGCAAATTATTTATTGAGGCAAAAACAATACGAGCTGGATAAGAATGACTTGACAATTCCAAAAGTCTTAGTAACAAATAAAATCCGTAATCAGTTGAGGGCGTTAGAAAAGACGCGCCTGAAAACGGAGTCCGTTCAAAAAGCAAAAGAACAATGTTCTATAGCATTACAACTCGTTTCTGAAGCTACCGATTACGATACTATCATGGGATTGGAAGGCCGAATTGCAAAGACGTTTTTCTCAGCTTATTTCGAACAACTTAACTGGAAGGGTCGCTGTCCAAGAGCGAAAACAGATCCGATCAACGTAACACTCGATATCGGCTACACCATCCTGTTTAATTATATTGAAGCCTTTGTGCGCTTGTTCGGTTTTGATCCTTACATTGGGGTTTATCACCGACTCTGGTTTAAACGGAAATCGCTTATTTGTGATTTGATGGAGCCGTACCGCTGTTTGATTGATCAGCAGATCCGTAAAGCCTTCAATACCAAACAATGTAAGCCAGAAGACTTCAATTTTATAAAAAATGAATATGTACTGAAGAACGAGAAAAACGGCGAATACACCAAAATGTTTTATGATGTGCTAATTGAGCACAAATCTGAAGTTTTCAAATATGTGCGCGATTATTACCGTTGTTTCATGCAACGAAAAAGTATTAGCCATTATCCGCAATTTCTAATTTAGCAGAAGTTATGTTGGTGGTAAGTTATGATATATCAAACGATAAACTACGCACACAATTTGCGAAGATGTTGGTAAAGCATGGTGGTGTGCGTTTGCAATTTTCCGTTTTTGAGATTAATAACACAAAACGCATCCAAGATATCCTCAAGGTTAAGATTGAAGGCCTTTTTGCAAAGAAATTCGGTGGATGCGACAGTATATTTATTTTTGAGACCGACGAGAAAAAAGCAATCAAATACGGGAATGCGATTCATCGTGATCAAAAGTTAATATTCTTTTCATGACAAATGGCAGTCTTTATTTTTTTAGATGGAATATCTTTTTACCGTTATACTATTGGAATATAGGTGCTTAATTTATCGCTTGCTTTTTTTGTGAAAATAGGTGGGGTCTGGCTTTTTGTAATAAACGGATCTAAATCCCAATAATTATGCTACTTTTGTAGTGTCTTTTTAAAGATAGAGGCTAAACGCCTGTTTAAATTTCTACTATTGTAGATCATAAATAACGTCGGATCTGCACTATTGGCGGCTAAACGCCTGTTTAAATTTCTACTATTGTAGATCAGTCAGGGGCTTGGGTGGGTTAAAGAAATGGCTAAACGCCTGTTTAAATTTCTACTATTGTAGATATCAATCGTGCTTCGGCCTCTGTG
>JALNXZ010000281.1 GCA_023230125.1 Bacteroidales bacterium
TTCCTTATTGTCTTTTTTTATCGAATCTCTTGAATACAGTGTTTTACCATATTTGCTGTCCAAAAATTGAAGATACACGTTTGGTAACATGTATTTATTTTTAAGAGTAATTTTTATCGTCTTTGGTTCATCCCAGATGTATCTTCCTCTGCCGTAAACTTCTTCAGACGAAATAATTATAAAATCAGTCGATAGTTCCGAAATTTCTTTTTCGTATGAATATGCACTCAACTTATAAAGTTCTCGCATATTTTTTTCTATAATCTGATTCACAATGTATTTGAGTAAATCATTTCCTTTTAATGGTTCATCAATCTTGATTTTTCGCTTAAAAAGTTTATTCAGTTGCTTGTCTATTTTATAATTGTAAATAACTCTGCTAGACCGGTCTTTATATGGGAAATTATAGCCCGAAGAACTTTTTCGGGATGTAAAAATATTTGTTATTTCATTTTTGTTGTATAGTGAAATAACATACTCATAACGATACGTAGGCATGCCCATGCCGCAAATTGTGACTCTGTGACGTTTTAAAAATATTGGAAAACTGTGATGTGGTTTGGTAGGTTGGTAAAGGGATAAGTATCCGTTTAATTCTGATTTATATACATTGAAATCTGTTAATTTTTCAAAAACGAATTCCTTTTGCTTTTCATTCCAATCAATTTTATTCTTTCCACTATACAATTTCAATAGATCATTTGGATTTTTTAGAATGAAGGAAGTATCTATTTCAAATTTTTTTAGTAATTGTTTTTCTTTATCAAATTTGACTAATTCAGTAAATAAATTAGAAATCTTTCTCTTGTTGGTCAATATAATGGCTTCTGAATCAACAATATCTTCCTCATCAGTAAAATACTGACTCTCATATAAGTTTTTTACGACAACTATTTTATCCGGAAAAGTCTGACCTTTAATAGATAAGGAATAAATTGTCATTAATAATATGGTTGCTGTTTTCTTCATAATAATTACACACAACGGGAAGCCAGACCGTGCCTGCCGAAGGCGGGTGTGGCTTGGGTAGTGTTGGCGGCAGTTCTTTTTAAAAAATAAAGTTCTTAAGTGGAATTGTATGTCGAATCGTATCTGGTAAGATCTCAATAATAAGACCATGTTTTACGTCTACATTTTCATTATTAATAATCTTTGCAAATTTTGTTAGGTATAAAAAAGGCGGATTAGGATTTACTAGCTTCAATAATTCTTTGCCTGTTTTGGTAAAAAGAGATATAGGAAAACTAATTGTTGGAACATTCTCTTTTTTTTCTACCACAATTAAAACCATCCCCGCAGTAAATAATGTCTTTGTTGCCAATGTGCTCTGTAGTAATTGATAACGAACAAAGTCTCCAGGTTGTATTAGTCCGATTTCTATTAGCTGAGACAGATCATCAAATTTTATATTAAATTCTTTGCTAAGTTCATCATTTTCGGGCTTAAATATAAAACTATCCTTTGCGGAATTTATTGAGAAATTCGCAACTTTCATGAACAGATTAGCCTCTTCTTTAGTTAGATTTTTTAGAAGTTCAAGAGTTCTTAATGAGTATGATTTAGGTTGTTTAACTTCACCAGCAAGTATGCGCCCCCAAAGATTTTGCATTTCTTCATCAGAAATATCCTCAACAATATTGAAGAATCTGGTTGCCCAATCATCATCAACAGGCTCTTCAGAAACGGTTTTTTCTTGATTAATTTGCTCTGCAGCAATCTGTGCAACATGCTCAATATTCTGTTGTCTGTGAAGTTCTTTATTCAAAACTCTTTCTTCAATTTTGTCAATAGTCTCAGCTTCAATTACTTTACCTTCTGCAATAGCTTTATTTTTAGCTCTTTCAATTATATCAATTTTATAAGCTTCTGCGTCTGCTTCTTTGCGTATACTTTCAGGTCTGTATAATGTACCAATTCCTTTACTAATTACATCAATTAGTTTCTCAAGAGGTTTACCCTCAATCTTAATAATATTAATATCAGCCATATTCTTTTATTTATTATGATGCTGTAGATATGTACTCTTTTAGAATTGCCGCCAACGGGTGGCTAGGCCATCGGCCACCTTTGGTGGCTGTGGCTTAGGCGGTGTTAGGCAAAGTACTTTTTTTAATTTTTCCTAGCTTCGAAATAGTAAATAATGAATTTTCAAAATGCACTTTCATTATCAAATAAACTCTATCAATTACCAAATAACTCAAATCTGATTCTATTCTATTTAATATACCACGTATAGAAACCTTTGATATTGTAGACTCAGTATTATTTGAATTATCAATAAGCTTCGCTCCATGCAAATCAAATTGCATTTCAAATTCGAATCCGGGAGTCTGACTTCGTAACTTGAATTTGAAAATGTCTATTAAAGTGTTAAATGGGGTAATCGACTTATCAGGATAATGAATGACAGCATCATCAAAACTAATCAATTCTGTCTTATCTTCTTCCTCATAGATAAATCCAATTGATGTAATCATGGGATGAACCACTGCTGTTTTTATTCCAATTTTCGTTTCATCTGGATCATCAAAACTATCTGCCTCCCTAAGTTCTACTAATCCAATATTTTTATATTTTGCAAATTTAATTCCATCTGGTGTAAAGCCTTTTTTTGATACAATTACACCCTTTTCAATACCTGTATCTTCAATTACATCCGACACCTTCATAACAATGTCCTTGTTTATTTTCTTTTCCCAGTATTTGCATTCAATTGCAGTTCTGTATGAATGTAATCCGTCCGAATGTCTAGTAAGTACGTCTATTTGATGATTAACTTTTGACTTTCCTCTGACTATACAATTGTTACCATATGAAATAACTTCAACACCTGATTCTTTTCCAAGTGTCTCATAAATATATTTAGTAAATCCTTCGTATTGCTTCCAATCCATTTTAGCTGTTTCTTTTGTGTGTTGAGATTAGAAATAACTTTGTTTGACCGCTTCTAGTATTTTGCCTAACAACAGTATAATCAATCTATTTTAACCAATTTGA
>JALNXZ010000282.1 GCA_023230125.1 Bacteroidales bacterium
TCTATATATTTAATTGAGACTGGTAAAACAGCAGCTCTAAGGCATACTATAAAGGATATAAATGATAAAAAAGATCAGTTAATATATAATGAAAATGTATCAACGTTAAAATCGCTAATTCTTTGGTGTAGAAATAGAAAAATAAAGCTAATTATTTTTACACCTCCTGCGTTTGAGACATATCGTAATAATTTAAATGCTAAACAGTTGGGCGTTATGATAAATACGGCTACAACATTCTCGTCAAATTATGGAAATTGCAGATATTATAATTTTCTCTCTGATACGACTTTTATTGCGCATGATTTTTTTGACGCTGACCACTTATCTGAGATTGGAGCAAAGAAATTATCTAACATGATTCATGTAAAAATTCTCGAATGGGAATAAAGCACGAACGCACAACATCAACCGCCTTATACAGAAAATCCAAAGATACACTTGAAAAAAGCACATCCTATCTGATTTGAAAAATAAAAGTAACAATTTTCTACACACCTTAATACGGACAATTATATATATTTTAGCAGTTTAAGTCGGAGATTCCAGAGGAATTTAAATTAATAAGACTTTTATTGTTAAGCAACAAATCAATTATTTTGTAATATATTGATAATCAAGACTTGTTTCTACTGTTATTCAAGACTTTAAGAAAACAGCATAAATATAAATCTTTAAAATTCAAAAAAAATGAAAAAATTAGTACTCTCAATTTTAATAATCTTCTCAACTTTTGATATGTTTGCACAAATGGAAAAAGGAGATATTATTATTTCGGTCAGCGGCAATTATATAAAAACCACCACAGAAGATGGCGGGTATACAAATCAAAATGCTACGCAAGGGAAATATTTAAATTTTAGTCCATCCATTGGAACTTTAACAAAAGATAACACCATTGCAGGTCTTGGACTTGATTATTACTGGACCAAAGAAAAAAGATTCAATAGTATAAGATTCAATGGCTTTCTTCAAAATGAAGTAATGAACGCAAAGTCAAAAGTGATTTTACCTTATTTCTATATTGGATATTATTACCACATCATTAGCAAGTTATACCTAAATGCAAATTTTAAAATGGGTTGTGGAGTTATTAAGTCAGAAATGAATACTGATTATGTAGGGACGCGTGAATACGACGGAAGCTCAGACCTTACCAGCTTTGATTTCGAGACCTATGTAAATGGTGCAGAAAGTTCTTCAGATTATGATTATTTCTGCACCAATATTTACCCGGAAATAACATATTTTGTTTCTACAAGACTGGGATTATGTTTAGGAATAGGAGGAATAGAATATTCCATGATTGATTGGAAAAAAGATAATTCAAGTTGGATCGTTAATTTCAACCCCAATTATTGGAAATTTGGAATTAAAGTTAAATTATAAAAAAACGCTTGCCTTAGTGCCATCAATGTCAAACGACTTTTGGCAAGTGCACTCTGGTTTGCCGTTAACCATCATTTTAGGAAACGATTTAGATTTGCCATATTCGAACAGAAAAACAAAAGTTAAATATTAATACAAACAAATTTGAAATGAAAAAGATTATTTATTTGCTTATGGCTTGCTCGCTTTCACTTGCAAGCTGCGACAAAACAGACGAACAGGCTACTGTTAACAATGAAATAAAAATAAAAGTATACAGTACTAAAACCTGGAAAGCGACAACTTTCAAGATGGATTTTGTTGTTGGAGCCACTGTTCATTTAATATACGGTTCGGATACCATCACGGCTTTAACCGATAATAACGGGGTTGCAACTTTCAGCAATGTGAAAGAAAAGGTATATGGTGTCATCGCTTCAAAAGGTGAGTTGAGTAATCTTACAAATAAATCAACAATAGGCAATGAAATAACCGGATATTTAATCATTGGAGTTTATAATTCTCAAGAGGATATTGAGAGTTCGGCGACTTATTCAGGTGCAATTATTGGAGGCCCAAAATTGGCTGATGTGAATGGTGATGGTTTGATTAATAACAATGATAGAGTATATGGCGGCTTTATAGATTTCGAGTACCAATATAAGGACCTTAATGATGATGGAATTATTGATGTAAAGGATCTGATAAATGGAAATTTAGTTTTAATTGATCATATAGTAGAGGAAACTGTTTTCATAGGAAACTGATTCTATTAAATGTAGTAAAAACTATAATGAAGAAAACCTCAAACTGATCGTATGAAGAAAATAGTATTAATTATTTTGTTTTTTGCTCCTATTATTCTAAAATCACAAGATTTGGTCGTTTTTAGAAATGGAGACAGCCTTAACTGTAAGATTACAAAAATCGATAGCTTAAATCTATATTATAACTTTCAAAGAGGGACCAGAACTATAACCAGTTTTAGTAATAAAAATGAGATTAGAAGTTATATGTTGAATGACCAGGCTGATTCCGTAAAAGAACAAGGTGATTCAATTAAGCAAGCTCATGCCAATGATGTAATAATTGATACCACCGTATATGTTAAGCCCTCACAAAAATGGATAAATTTAATAACTTATTCGAAGAGATATGGTGTTCATGCTACCGGATGGGCGATTCAATACTATGGCTATGTTTTACAAAATAACTCTAAATGGATTATTCCCTGCTATTTTGGATTAGAGGATTTTGATTTGAATTCTAAATACCTTTCTCAATTTGATTATCAATCCGTAAATATGAGTTACTATTTAGTTGGGATTAGTCCGTTTAGAAAGTTAAACGATCACCTATACTTAAACTTGGGATTACAACTTATTTTTGGGACTGAAGATTTAACAAATAATTATGGCTTTCAAAGTAAACATTCAATATTTGGTATTGCTCCATCTCAAGGTATCTATATTATTCCTAAATCAAATTTTGGTATAACGATAGGATTGGGCATTTATGAAAAGTTCCTTAACTCGGAAGTCTATAAAAACGATTTAGGCATAAAAGTGGAAATCGGTGTTAAATTTTAAATATTTATAAAATCAAAAACTATTAACGATGAAAAA
>JALNXZ010000283.1 GCA_023230125.1 Bacteroidales bacterium
TCACGGACACTGGTCTTTATTTTCAATTGATCATGCAGGACGGCAATGACACTGGTCAACGGAGCATTTCCTGCGCGCTCGCCAAGTCCGTTGACTGTAGCATGAACGCCTTTGATTCCAGCCCGTACCGCTGCATAGGTGTTGGCTACGGCCAAATCGTAATCGTTATGTGCATGGAAGTCAAAATGCAAGCCCGGATATCGTTGTATCATGGTGGAACAAAACGTTCCTGTCTGGTCGGGATTCAGTATACCCAGCGTATCGGGCAACATGAAACGTTTAACAGGTTGATCCTTCAACCCATCCATCAGAAATCGGATATAATCGGGAGAATTCAGCATACCATTTGACCAGTCTTCCAGATACAAGTTTATGGTGATGCCCATGGCCTGAGCAAAGGCAATTTCATCCTTCACATCCTGTAAATGCTGTTCAGGAGTTTTTCGAAGTTGCTCCGTCACATGCTTGAGTGACCCTTTGCAAAGCAGATTGGCCACTGAACAACCTGCATCTTTCACCCACTTCAGGGATACGCCTTTATCAATGAAACCCAGTATTTCAATGCGTTCGAGTACATCGTGAAGAGAGGCCCAGGCGGCAATGCGCTTGACCGCTTCAAATTCACCGGTGGAAACACGCGCCGAGGCTACCTCCACCCTGTCTACTTTCAGCTCTTCCAATAACAGTCGGACAATACTGAGTTTTTCCTGAATGGCAAAAGAGACACCGGAAGTTTGTTCTCCGTCCCTTAAGGTCGTATCCAATATTTCTACTTTCATCTCAATATATTTAATTTAACCTTTTAGGTATTCGATGTAACTCGCATGTCCATTTTATCATAAACTTGGACGTTTTTACATACATGCTCGTTTCATTCTTTTATTTGTTTGTTTTTTCCCAAGCCTCGATTTTAGCCTTATTGCTTAGGAGAAAATCTATATCATCGTATCCTTCTAACAGACAATTTCTTTTATAAGCATTTATCTGAAACTTTTCGATAGATCCATTGGCATTGTTCGTAATGGTCTGTTCTTCGAGATTCACTGTAAGGGTTGTTGCCGGATTGGCTTTCACAGCAGCAAAGATATCAGCCAGAAATCTTTCACTCACAACAACAGGCAAAAGGCCGTTATTGAGCGAGTTATTCTTGAAGATATCGGCAAAAAAACTGGATACCACCACTTTGAAACCGTATCCGGCTACGGCCCAGGCTGCATGTTCACGGCTGGAACCACTTCCGAAGTTTTTCCCGGCCACCAGGATGGTGCCGCTATAGGTTGGATTATTCAGAACAAAATCCTTGATGGGTTGATTGCTGCCGTCAAAGCGCCAATCACGAAATAAGTTATCCCCGAAGCCCTCTCTGGAAGTTGCTTTCAGAAAACGCGCAGGAATAATTTGATCCGTATCCACATTCTCAATAGGAAGTGGAACTATAGTAGAAGTAAGAGTGATAAACTTTTCCATTTTTGATGTATGTCATGCGTTTATTTGAAATCAAATGCGCAAATTATTTAATGATTAATTGAGCTCCTTCATGTGATATGATACTTCTTCGCCAATGTTCCGGAACGGGTATGCTTTTCAGGTTTTTGACGTCATAGCATACGAGAACAGCCGCACAGGTGGAGAGTAACTCTCCCGTTTCACAATTCACCAAACGATGATCCATCGTAATGCTTTTATGGCCCAAAATGGCTATACGAGTCTCAACATAGATTTGGTTTCTCATGTAAATAGGTTCCAGATAGTCAATTTTGATGGAAGCACCGACAACACCCAATATGATATAGTCCAAATCGGGCATGACATGATCAAAATAGTCCATTTTTCCTGCATCGTAATAATTCTGATAGACGGTATTGGATACATGCCCCATGATGTCCACATCATTGAAGCGAACCTGGATAGGTACTCTGAATTTATAAATTGGTTCCATGGCTTCAAATTCTCGGATCGGTGATACATCCTCTCACTGCTGCGGCTGCAGCAACTAATGGGCCGGCCAGAATGGTGCGTGCACCGGGACCCTGACGACCTTCAAAATTTCGGTTAGACGTAGAGACTGCATATTTTCCTGCAGGGATCTTATCTTCGTTCATGGCCAGACAGGCTGAACAGCCGGGTTGGCGCAATTCAAAACCAGCGGCATTCAGAATATCCACCAAACCTTCTTCACGACATTGGGCTTCCACAGCCCATGATCCCGGGACCAACCATGCAACCACCTCTTCTGCTTTCTTCTTGCCTTTAACAAATCCGGCAAAGGCACGAAAATCTTCGATTCGTCCATTGGTGCAACTACCCAAAAATACGTAGTCTATTTTTTTACCCAGCATCTTTTCGCCGGGTTTGAAACCCATATAATCCAAAGACTTCTGATAGGAAATCCGACCTGATTCATCCACATTGTCCATCATTGGGATGGATTGGGTGATGCCCATACCCATACCGGGATTCGTCCCATAAGTGACCATGGGTTCGATATCTGCTGCGTTCAACTTGATTTCCTTGTCGAAAATGGCATCATCATCCGTTTTCAGGGTATTCCAGTAGGCAACAGCCTCATCCCAGGCATCGCCTTTGGGTGCATATTCTCTGCCTTGAATGTATTTGATGGTGGTTTCATCAGGAGCGATCATGCCTCCCCGGGCTCCCATCTCTATGGAAAGATTGCATAAAGTCAAACGACCTTCCATGCTCAAAGCACGGACAGCCTCTCCTGCATATTCCACAAAATAGCCGGTTGCACCACCGGTAGTCATTTGGGCTATCACGTACAGAGCCATATCCTTGGCTGAGACACCTGTGCCAAGTTTTCCGTCAATGGTCATGCGCATACGTTTGGGCTTGGCTTGTAATATACACTGTGAAGCCATCACCATCTCCACTTCCGATGTTCCTATACCGAAGGCGACAGCACCCATGGCACCGTGCGTTGAGGTATGTGAGTCTCCGCAAACAATGGTCATTCCC
>JALNXZ010000016.1 GCA_023230125.1 Bacteroidales bacterium
GCCGTACGCTCCAGTCCGGTTGATTCCCGTTTACAAAATCATATAAATAGCCATATTGATTCAAAAAAACACGTACAAAGGAACCGGCTGTCTTTTCGGCCTCAAAGTTATAGATGCCTGCCAATTGTTCTTTATCTGCGTTTATTGCCAGTTCTCTTCCAAAACAAAGGGCATTATACCACAATGCGTTGAATTCAACCAAATATCCTGTTCTCGGGACCACAGGCTTTCCGTATTGCACAGAATTCATCCAGCTGACCGGTTTGTCTTTTCCGTTGGTGGACAGAAGTCCGTTATCGTGAAGAAGAAGGTTTTCATGATGTTGGTTCCTGATATAATCAATAACCTCAAAAACTATTTTCCCGTATCTTTTGCAACAGAAATCAATTCCGTGATATTTGGCGTATTCTTGAATGGACCAGATATACCATAGTAAAACATCCGGAGCATCTATTTCGGTGATATCGCAATCGATTGGCCGATGCTCCATATAATTGCAAATAGCTTTTTCCCCGGTTTCCATGATGGCATCGAAGAGATCGGGGTCTTTTGCTGCGATGGTGCAACCGGGAAGAGCAATGAATAAATCTCTCGCCCTGCATTTAAACCAGGGATACCCGGAGATGATGTAGCGTTGTCCGTCCCGTTTGTAGTACAATTGGTATGCTGAATTTTTCAGACAGTTTGTAAAACTGTTTCTGGGGGTACGGGTGACTGCTTCTTTCTCAAACAAATGCTTCATGCTACGTGGAGAAAGTTGCGTCGTACCGACGGAAAAAATGATACTTTCCCCCTTTTTGATGGGTAATTCAAAGTAACCTGGAACAAACAGGTCTTCTTTGTATTCGTAGCCGCGTTCTTGTTCCTTAAGGTATTCGATGTCCCTGTACCAATCTGGTATATATACGAAATCGCTTTTATGGGACGTTTGCATGTGTAATACCGGATACCCCGGGTATAGGCACATCTTCACCCCATTTTCAATTAATTCGTAATTCTTGTTGATGGCATCGTTCTCATGACAAAGGGAAGATGCGTTTCGGAATGCCAGAAAAGGTTTGAAGCGCAGGCGAGTTGGTGAATGTGCTTCGAGTAGGGTGTATTTGATCAGCATTCTGTTTTCGAACGAAACAAATATCAGTTCACGCGAGAGTATGACGCCACCGACACGATAAGTCGTTGAAGGGATGGAGTCACATTCATATTCGCGGATATATTTATGACCTTTCGGACTATAATTGTCTCCCGGATATTTATGAAGCCCAAGGTTGAATGCTGCTCCATGCTGGATGACAGTTGCATCGAGGGATGACATCATAACATGGTTTTCACCGTCAAGTTCCGGTAACGGGATAACAAACAGACCGTGGTATTTCCTGGTGTTGCAATCAACGATGGTAGAGTAACTATAGGCTCCCGATTTGTTTGTTCGAAGCATTTCTTTTGAAAGAGATTGCTCCAAATTGATCATGAGGGCTTTGTCAAATTTCAGGTAGCTCATGGTTAACTGTTTTTTTTAGTCTAACGAAAGTAAGTAATCTAAATGAAAATATGAAACAATTTATTCATATTTTTTTGAACAATGTTTAAGTCTATGAACAGTATGTTTATTGAGTCAAACCTGATTCCAGTAATTGTTTGATGGCTTCCGTATTTTTTGCTATGGACAACTGGTTTAAAAGAGGATCAAGGTTGCTGGTGAACAGCTTGATGGCTATGGCCAACAAGATGATTCCAAAGAATTTCCGCAGGATATACAGGGTTCCTTTACCCAGTAGCTTTTCAATTTTTTCAGTAGATTTAAGAACGATGAAGACAACGACCATATTTAAGGCGATGGCTGTGACGATATTGATGATTTCATATTCAGCCCGTAAGGAAAGAAGCGTCGTGAAAGCTCCTGCTCCGGCAATCAACGGAAAAACCAGAGGAACGATATAGGAAGTTTCTGACGGACTTTCATCCCTGAAAATACGAACGTCAAAAGTCATTTCAGCCGCCAAAACGAAAATGACGATGGAACCGGCAACTGCAAATGATGAAACATTCACACCGTACAGATTCAATATTCCTTCCCCAGCAAAAAGAAAAGCTGTCAAAGTCAGAAAGGAGACTAAGCTTACTCTTTCTGCCTTGATTTCACCTTTGCGTTGTTTCAGGTCGATGATGATTGGAATTGACCCTGTGATGTCAATGATGGCAAATAAAACGACAAAAGCACTTAATATTTCCTTTAAGTCAAAACCCATTTCTTTTTTTTACAAATGTAAGGAGTTTGTCTATAAATTATGTAATTTCGCAATAATTATTTGACTTATTATTCTGGGTATTAAAAGATAAAAAAACAAATGCCAATTTTTGAAATATTTACGCAATTACCTTTGTTTAAGGGCGTTGATAAGGATGAATTATTTTCCTTGATTCCAAAAATCAATCTGGACTTTGAAAATTATCAGCCTGGAGATGTCATTTTTGATCGACAGATGCATTCCCATGGACTGGTTTATTTGTTGAATGGCAAGGTTGAGGCCCATTTTATGAATGGGGAACGGAAAATATCCAGTCCGGATTTGTTGTCTTATACCGGTCTTTTTGGGTCAAACAGACATTATTCTATGGATGTGACAGCCGTGGAAAAAAGCAGTATTCTAAATATCGAAACAAAATCTTTACTGTTTCTTTTTCGTCATTGTCCGGTGTTTTTGATGAATTATCTGGATTTGCTCTCTAATACCATAGAGAAATTATCCATTGAAAGAGAAATTGAATTCTAGAGATATGGTTTGTAAAAGTATGACAAATATAAAAACGTTGAAAAAAGGTTGCATGCATCATCCCATTCGACCCCTGACTAAAAATGATTATCGGATGAAATTTATAGGTTTATATATGATGACAATTTTAATGTCCGGAATGAGCATGGAGGCTGCAAATCCTTTTTTCTCAAGTTATAAAACGCCTCATCAGACGTTTCCGTTTGATAAGATCAAGATTGAACATTTTATGCCTGCCTTCGAAAAAGCATTTGCTTTGGAAGATGCGGAAATAAATAAGATCGCTGAAAATAAAGAGGCTCCTACTTTTGAAAACACCATTCTTGCCATGGAGCATTCGGGCAGTTTGCTTCATGATGTATCGGCTGTTTTCTATACGCTCAGTGGAAGCGAAAACAATGATGAGCTGATGGCTCTTAGTTCGAAGGTCGCTACCATGCAGACCGAGCATGCCAACAAGATCAGTCTGAATGAAGCCCTTTTTACGCGCATCAAGACCATTTATGATAACCGTGAGACTTATTCGTTGGCTCAAGACCAAAAAAAGCTGGTGGAAGATACTTACGAAAGTTTTATGTTGAGTGGTGCGGCACTTCAGGGTGCAGCACGTGAGAAATATCGTGAATTGAGTGTCAAATTAAGCAGTCTCGAAGAGACTTTTTTCCAGAATTCACTCAAAGCTACCGATCAGTATGTGAAATATATCACAGATAAATCTTTGTTGAAAGGTCTCCCCGAAGATCTTTTGACTGCAGCCGGCGAAAAGGCAAAAGAAAAGGGAAAAGAAGGCTGGGCATTTGATTTGTCAGCACCAAGTTATTTTCCGTTTTTGAAATATGCAGAAAACCGCGCTTTACGTGAAGAACTTTACCGGGCTAAAAACACATTGGCCTCCTCTGGTGAGTTCAACAACTGCGAAATAGTGCGTGATATTGCCAATATAAGACGTCAGATAGCTTCCCTAATGGGAAAATCGACCTATGCTGATTTTGCTTTACGTCTCAGAATGGCTGAAAATCCTGAAGCTGTTTATGGATTGTTGGATAAGCTTGCTGATGCCTATATGCCGGTTGCCAAAACTGAAGTGGCAGCTGTACAGGGTTTTGCCATCGGTTTTGAAGGAAAAAAAATCACGTTGGAACCTTGGGATTGGTCCTATTATTCAGAAAAACTGAAAAGTATCCAGTTTGACATCAACGACGAAATGCTTCGTCCTTATTTCAAGTTGGAGAATGTGCAAAAGGGTGTATTCGGTTTGGCAACCAAATTGTATGGCATCACCTTCAAAAAGAACCCGAAAATTCCTACCTGGAACAAGGACGTGGAAGCCTGGGAAGTCTTTGACAAGGACGGAAGCTACCTTGCTGTGCTGTATACCGATTTCCATCCCCGTCAGGGAAAACGCGCCGGTGCATGGATGAGCGACATCAATGAACAATATCGTCTCAATGGAAAAGATCATCGTCCGCATATAGGCATCACGATGAATTTTACCAAGGCCACCGAATCCAAACCTTCTTTATTGACATTTGATGAAGTGACCACTTTTTTGCATGAATTCGGACACTCTTTACATGGCATCTTTTCAGATGTCAATTATCGCAGTCAGGCAGGAACCAACGTCTATAGGGATTTTGTGGAATTGCCTTCTCAAGTGATGGAAAATTGGGCCTATGAAAAAGAATTTCTTGATGGATTTGCCATCCATTATCAAACAAGCGAAAAAATTCCTTACGAATTGGTTCAAAAAAATAAGGCGGCCGAGAATTTCAATATTGCCTATGCTTGTATGCGTCAGCTCAGTTTTGGATATCTCGATATGGGATGGCATACCTTGACAATGGATTTCAATGGCGACCTGTTTGAATTTGAGCGCAAAAGCTGGACAAAATCCACTGTTTTGCCGCAGCCTAAAGATTGTCTGGTGAGTACCACCTTCAGCCATATTTTCTCAGGTGGCTATGCCGCCGGTTATTACAGCTATAAATGGGCTGAAGTTTTGGATGCAGATGCTTATGCATACTTGACTCGCAATAAGATTTTTGATACCGAAGCTGCTGCTTCTTTTCGTGAGAACGTTCTTTCCAGGGGAGGAACGGAACCCCCCATGCAACTTTATAAACGTTTCAGAGGTCAGGAACCTGGCATTGACGCTTTGCTGAAAAGAAACGGAATTATTAAATAAAGATTAAGGTGTCTGACTTCGCAGAGTAATTTTAAGATATAGATGATGAATACAATTTCTGAGAAACAAGCCAATCTGGACAAGCGTTATATGCGAATGGCTCAAATCTGGGCAGAAAATTCTTACTGCCTACGTAGGCAAGTAGGTGCGTTGTTGGTGAAGGACAAAATGATTATTTCAGATGGTTACAATGGTACCCCTTCCGGTTTTGAAAATATTTGTGAAGATGAATACAACAAGACCAAGCCCTATGTGTTACACGCTGAGGCAAATGCCATTACTAAAGTTGCCAGATCAAACAATAGTAGTGAAGGTGCAACCCTTTATGTGACTGCTTCTCCATGTATTGAGTGTGCCAAATTGATTATCCAAGCTGGCATTATCAGAGTAGTTTACGGCGAACTTTATCATTTGGAAGATGGATTGGATTTGCTTAGACGTGCTAAAATTAATACGGTTTTTTGCGATAAAAATAATTTATGATGGAAGTGAATAATAAAGGGAAAGTCTGGATACCTGTTGCAATGGCGGGATGTATTGTAGTCGGACTTATTGTTGGTAATCTAATATCTCAACGTTCCCTGATTGGAAGTGGTAATGGCCTTTACATGAATAAGGTCAATGCCTTGATGTCTCTGATTGATGCAAAATATGTTGACAGTATCAACCAGAAGCAAATGGTTGAAGATTTGTTGCCTAAGATCCTTGGTGAACTGGATCCTCATTCAGTTTATATTTCTGCCGAAGATCGTGCAGCGGCCAATGAACAGATAGAAGGCAGTTTCAGCGGGATAGGCGTTCAATTCAACATTTATGATGACACGATCAGAGTTGTCTCTGTTATAAACGGAGGTCCGTCAGCAAAGGTGGGATTATTGGCCGGGGATAGAATCATCAAGATTAACGGAAAATCGTTTGTCGGGAAATCTATTACTTCAGATATGATCATGAAAATTTTACGTGGTGTAAAAGGCACAAAGGTAAAAGTCACTGTCCTGAGGTCTCACAAAAGAAAAATATATACCTACACCATCACCAGGGATGATATTCCTTTATATAGCGTAGATGCCAAATATAAGATTGGTAATGATATCGGCTATATCAAGATTGGTAATTTTGGACGTCTGGCACATTCGGAATTTTTGCAGGCAATGGTCTACCTTCAGAAACATAAGTGTACCAAATTTATTGTAGACTTACGCGGAAATCCAGGTGGATTGATGGAACCGGCTTTGAATATTGCCAACGAATTTTTGCCTGCCAATCGTTTGATTTTGTACACTCAGGGTAAGGCTTATTCGAGAGAGGATGTCTATTCAACCGGTAAAGGCTCTTTCCAAAATGTTCCTGTATCCATTTTGGTTGATGAATGGTCTGCCTCTTCCAGTGAAATTTTGGCTGGTGCCATTCAGGACAATGACCGTGGTTATGTAATTGGTCGCCGTTCTTTTGGAAAGGGGCTTGTTCAGAATGAAATTCCTTTTCGTGACGGGTCTGCTGTACGTCTCACCATAGCCAGATTTTATATTCCTTCAGGAAGATGCCTTCAAAAACCTTATAAAGATGGAGAGGATAAAAATTATCAGATGGATATCGTCAACCGCTATATGAAAGGTGAATTTAATTCTAAAGATAACATTCCTGTAAACGATAGTCTGCGTTTTAAAACAGCAGGTGGTAGGGTCGTCTATGGTGGCGGTGGAATTATTCCTGACTTTTTCATTCCTTTGGATACGACAGGGATGACATCCTGGTACAACAAGGTAAGCAATGCCGGGCTAATTTACAGTTTTGCTTATTCCTATACAGATGTCCATAGAGATTCCATGAAAATCTATAATACACCAAATAAGTTATCTTTTTACCTTGATGATCAGAATTTGATTCCAAAATTTCTTGAATATGCAGAAAGCAAGAATTACAAAGGTCGGCTGGAATTTATCGAGAAGTCTTTTCCGATTATTCTGACGCAAATCAAGGCGTATATTGCAAGGAATATATTGAATGAAGATGCTTTTTGGGAAATTTTGCAAGAGGAAGACTTAACGCTGACAAAAGCGGTGGAAGTCATCACAAAATCGAATAATGCAACTGTGCTTGACGATCATTTCTAAAAGCCTTTATTGTTCTATTGCACTTCCGTCGTTAGGCGGCATAACCTCGGGTTCCTCTCTTCCGAATTTGTGAACGTCAATCACCGAAAAACAATATCTTTGATTGTCTCATGTCCCACTTGTCTGTTGAGGTGCTCTATCAGACTTTGTCGCATCATCTGCAACTCGTTGCGAATCACAGCAGAATCAATCTTGACGTATAAAACGCATCTTTGGATATAGAGACTCTTGGTATGAGCCGCAATACCGGAACCGACAATCTCAGGATAAGCATTGATGAGCCTGGTCTCAAAAAGCTTTCCATCAATTTGCAGGCTTTTCAGTGCCTCATCGAGAATCTCGTGTATGCTTTGAGTGCTTCTTCTTCTCATAATTCATTGGATTCAACATGTCCATCTTCGACGTAGAAAATGCGGAACTGTTCACCGGTACGTTGTAACAAATGGTCCGGATTCTCCCTGTTTGTGTCGGTAATGAAAATCTGTCCGAACTCATCTCCGGATACCAGGTTGACAATGCGTTCCACCCGGCTTGCATCCAACTTATCGAACAAATCGTCCAAAAGCAAGATAGGAGTGGTGTTCCCCGCTTTTTTCAGAAAATCGAACTGAGCCAGTTTAAGAGCAATCAGATAACTTTTGTTTTGTCCCTGAGAACCTACCCGTTTGATGGGATGACCATCCAAATCCATCATGAGGTCATCTTTGTGTATACCGACCGTCGTAAATCCCAACAAATCATCCCGCATTCTACTTTCGCGAAGTTTGTCACCCAGAGATCCATCAGAAAGATGAGAATGGTATTTTAAATGAATATGCTCCTTGCCTCCGGAAATTTTTTGGTAAAATGTTTCGAAAACAGGAGTGAATTCTTCGATGAAAGCCGCTCTTTTACGAAAGACCACCTCAGCGTGGGTTTCCATCATCTCTTCATACACACTCCATAGCGATTCATCCTTGAAAGTTCCGCCCTTCAACAGTGCGTTGCGTTGCTGGAGTGCTTTGTTGTAACTCATGAGCGATTCCATATAGGCATGGTCGTACTGCGAGATAACCATGTCCATGAAACGTCTTCTTTCGTCGCTCCCTTCACGGATAAGGTCTTCGTCAGACGGAGAAATCAGGACAAGAGGTATGCGTCCGATATGCTCAGACAGTCTGTCGTATTCTTTTTTATTTCGTTTGAAAACCTTTCTTTGCTTGCGGATCATGCCACAGTAAATTTCTTCCTGAAGGTTTCCTTCTTTATAGAGTGCCTGCAAGACAAAGAAGTCAGCATCGTGGGCGATGTTCTGCGAGTCGATGGGATTGGAAGGGCTTTTGCAGAAAGAAAGATAATAGATGGCATCCAATAGGTTGGTTTTTCCAACTCCGTTTTTTCCGAAAAAACAATTGACACCAGGGGAGAAGGACAAATCAACTTCCCGAATGTTTTTGAAGTTAATGATGGACAGATTGTTTAAATACATATATTGGAAGCCTGATGCCGTTGTTAATGCATACAAATGTATAAAAAAACAAGGATAAATTTTCGGAATCAAATCAATTAATGTACTTTTGTAAGCCAAATTTTAAGTACCATTTACATCTAAGACTAATTGATATGTCCAACAAAGCAGAAGGAAATGAAGAATTGCAACAAGTGAATGAAGCATTAGGTCGCTCGGAACAATTCATTGAAAAAAATCAACAGAAGATAATCATTGCATTGGTTGCAATCATTGTAGTTGTAGCAGGTATCCTCTATTTTCGCCACGGCTATTTGGCTCCGAGAGAAAAGGCTGCTCAGGAAATGATTTATATAGGCGAAAAATATTTTGCCATAGACTCCTTTAAAGTCGCTTTGCAGGGTGATGGTGCTGAATATATTGGTTTTGAAGGTGTCATCGACGAATATGGTGCTACAAAAACATCAGATTTAGCTGCAGCTTATGCTGGCTTATGCTATAAGAACATGGGTAATTATGAAAAAGCCATTGATTATCTGAAGGACAGCAAAGCGAGTGACATCATGGTTTCACCGGCTTTGGTCGGAGCCATTGGCGATTGTTATGTTGAACTGGGTAAACCCGAAAAGGCCGTTTCATTTTTTGAAAAAGCCGCGGATCAGGACAATGAACTTTTATCTCCGATCTATCTGATGAAAGCTGCCACTGTTTATGAAAGTCTTGGAAAATACAGCAAGGCTTTGAAAATCTATGAATGCATCAAGAAAGAATATCCGCTATCTCAGGAAGGTTCTGACATAGAGAAATATATTGAACGCGCTAAAACCAAGAAATAAATTGGCAACCCAATACCACAATTTATCGGATTACGATCCGACAACGATACCCGATACTTCAGCAATGAAGGTCGGGATTGTTGTTGCAGATTGGAACTATGACATCACTTCAAAACTGATGGAAGGGGCTCGTTCAACTTTGATCAAAAATGGTGTTTCCCCTGACAATATTCTTATTCGTTGGGTACCAGGAAGTTTTGAATTGGTTTATGGTGCAAAACTATTGGTACAGAAATCAGAAGTAGATGCCGTGATTGTGTTGGGTTGCGTCATTCGTGGGGAGACTCCTCATTTTGATTATATCTGCGATGGTATTACTCAGGGCATCACGACCCTTAATCTTCAGTCTAAAATTCCTATCATTTTTGGACTGCTGACGAACAATACCATGCAACAGTCTATTGACAGGGCTGGTGGTGTTCTTGGCAACAAGGGAGACGAAGCAGCTATTACAGCTATCAAGATGATTGCGCTCAATAAGAATCTTTCTGATAAATAGTTGATCAAATGAATCCGGGTATGTCTATCCGATTAGTTCAGGTCCAATCCGAATGTTCGATATAACAAATCGAGATTCGGATTTTTTTTCACCATAGCTTCCATACGATCCCTTGCTGTAAATGGACGGACATTTTCTCCACTCTCAGTAAGTCTGATATGCATTTTTACATTGTTATTTTGAAGTTCCCGATGCAGATGTGATTCAATCTTGAAAGTGATTTCCTTTAGCTTAATTTCCTGGACCGGGTTCTGAACAACAACCTCAAACTGATTTTCAGATTGCAGAACAGGTTGACAAGCCTTCATGGCGTTTTTAAGATGTATGTCATTTTTGATGATATCGGTAAAACTATTCCAGGAACGTCGGAGGTCTTCAACATTGAATGATTTGTTGAGAACAGGCTCTTCATCTTGTCTATGGATCGATGCTTCTGCCTTTTCAGTCTGTTTCCTGATGGAACTGGTTTTGATGGTCTTGATGGAGCGTGAAGCAATATTCTCTTTTTTGACTTCAGAAGCGATTACTTCCTTATGCAGAATAGTAGCAGCCGTCGAGGAAAAAGTGCTTTGGATGTGCTCTGCCTGAAGTGATGCATCAGGTTGAGGCTGCCCAGTCGGTTGAGTCACCGGTGTAGAAAGTGTAGGCAGAGGCTGAATAGAAATCTGTTCTTCGTCAGATATCAGTTCATGGATTTTTTTTTTTGAATCCGAAAGCTGAGTAATCCGGATCAATGTAAGTTCGATGAGTAAACGTTTGTTTCGGCTTTCCTTATAGTTCAGGTCACAATCATTGCTGATTTTGATGGCCGTGAATAGAAACTCCAACGGACATTGTGCAGCCTGCTCTTGATATCTGGCCCTGATACCGGCTCCAACTTCCAAAAGGGTGAGGGTGTCTGGGTCTTTGCAAACCAGCAGGTCACGGAAATGGGTACTTAGCCCTGTGATGAAGTGCTGGCCTTCAAATCCGTTGTTGAGGATGTCATTAAACAAGAGTAAGGCTTTGCTGAGGTCTACGGATAAAAAGGCATCGGTCAGTTTGAAGTAATAATCATAATCCAGAACATTCAGATTATCAATAACATTCTGATAAGTGATTGTTCCATTCCCAAAACTGGAGACCTGGTCGAAGATGGACAAGGCATCGCGCATTCCACCATCGGCCTTCATGGCAATAATGTTAAGGGCTTCTTCCTCAGCTTCCACACGCTCGGACTTGGCTACAAGTTGCAATTGCCCGACGATGTCGTTGACGCTGATTCGGTTAAAATCGTAGATCTGGCAACGTGAAAGGATGGTGGGTATGATCTTATGCTTCTCGGTGGTGGCCAAGATGAAGATGGCGTGGCGGGGCGGCTCTTCCAGCGTTTTTAGGAAAGCGTTGAAGGCACTGGCCGAAAGCATATGAACTTCATCAATGATGTATACTTTGTAATGTCCCAGTTGCGGTGGAATCCTGACCTGATCGACAAGACTGCGGATGTCATCCACAGAATTGTTGGATGCGGCATCCAGTTCGAAGATGTTTAGGGATCGTTGTTCGTTGAAACTTTGGCAGGATTCACATTCGTTACAGGCTTCTCCGTCTTCTTTGGGATTGGAACAATTGATGGTCTTGGCGAAAATACGTGCACAAGTCGTTTTCCCTACGCCTCTGGGGCCACAAAACAAATAGGCATGCGCAAGTTGCTTGTTTTTGATGGCATTTTTCAGTGTAGTGGTCAATGCTGATTGTCCGACAACTGATTGAAATGTATCAGGACGGTATTTACGGGCAGAAACCAAGTAATTTTCCATAGAAAAAGATTGTTTTTTCGTGTGCAGTGCAAATGTAACAAAATCCTTTCGGAATTTTCTGGAAAAGTATGCAAAAAAACCACTACTTTTGTTACAAACATTTATCTGAAAATGGATAAGCTCAAGATTCTTTATGCCCGCTTAAAACCATATCTGAACAAGTACATCATTACGATTGTCGTGTTTGTGGTCTTTATTGTTTTCATTGATGACAACAATGTCATCAGGAGGGTGCAATATGAAATCAAGATCAATGCACTGCGTCAGGAAATCAAACATTATGAACTATACCGTGACCAGAGTGCAGATAAGCTAGAAAAACTCCATTCAAGTAACGCTGAGTTGGAGCGGATTGCGAGGGAAGAGTATCTGATGAAAAAAACCAACGAAGAGCTCTTTGTCGTTGAATCTTCTAAAAAAGATTGAACCATGGAACAAGGCTTTTCTCTCAGTGTTTCAAGTAGCGATTACAGAAGTAAACTTGTTTGACTAGCTATTCACGTAAGACGACTGTTTAGAATAAACGAAAGATTATGAGAATCCGATAAGTGAGTTCCGACGGCCTTTAATTAAAAATTGTTTTCGTATGAATAAAAAATTATTGAATATCGTTTTTACGGTTGGGGCGATATTGGTCCTAATTTCCTCCATTTTAGTCATGGAAAATGTTGTCTGGGGTAAATATGCTTTTGCATCAGGTGTGGCTCTTTTCTTTTTCAGCAGGCTTAAAATGGCATATTCTGGAAACGATTTTCGCCTTAAACGTTTAAACCGTCTTTATTTTTTTTCATCACTGGCTTTAGTGGTGACTTCCTGTCTTCAGTTTAGGGAAAATGGTGGATGGATTGTCTTGCTTTTGATTGTGGCCATCCTCGAATTCTATATTAGTCTGCGTGTCGGCATGTATGAAAAATCAATAGCCGAAGCTGAAAAAAAGAAAGATTCGGAGGGCTTTGGTGTTGAAGGCCCCTCTTCACAGCACTCTGCTGAAGAATAGACAGATAATCATTTTCTCGAATGGGCAATCCTTCTTTTCGCTTCAAACAGTTTGAAGTCTTTCATGACCGCTGTGCCATGAAAGTGGGAACCGATGGTGTTTTGCTCGGAGTCTGGACGGAACCTGGAAAAGCGGAACGAATGCTTGACGTGGGGACGGGAAGTGGTTTGATTGCCCTGATGCTGGCTCAGCGTTCCAATGCACAAGTGGATGGCGTTGAAATTGATGCGGAAGCAGCCGGACAAGCAGCTGAAAATGTCGCAGCCGGCCCATGGCCTGACAGGGTTCATATCTTTGTGTCTGATTTCGGCGACTATTCCAACGGATACTATGATTTGATTGTTTCCAACCCCCCATTTTTCAGAAGATCTCTGAAAGCACTGTTGAAAGAAAGAAATCAGGCTAGACATACAGATACCCTTTCCTACGAAATGTTGATCCGAAGATCGGCTCAAATGCTGACATCTCACGGCCGTTTTTCCGTGATTATCCCTGCTGATGCAGCAGATGATTTTGAGGATATCTGCTGGCAAAACAAGCTGTACCTTTTAAGACGTTGTGAGGTGGTGTCGGTAGAAGGTTTGACTCCAAAACGAGTGCTTCTTGAATTTTCAAAAAACAGAGGTCTTATCGAACGCTCGTCACTGATTCTCCAGACCTTTGCTCATAAACCTTCTGTGGCTTATGCTACCATGACGGCCGATTTCTACATGGATAAATGATTCTTCCAACACGACTTCTTCTAAAATCATCACATCAAATAAGTATTTCGGAATTTATTTTTTGCTACCTTTGCACCTTGAAAAAATGTGATGTATGTCAAAGAAATTTGCGGAATATTCCGGTTTTGATTTAGCCAAAATTAATCAGGACATC
>JALNXZ010000284.1 GCA_023230125.1 Bacteroidales bacterium
AGTTTGTAATAACCTGCCAGATAGGCCAAATCAATATCTGATGCCAATTTGGATAACCATGGAGTATATGACAAAGAAAAGCCCGCGTTACTTTCTATCTGGGCATATTTGGAAGGATTCCAGTATTGTGAGTTCACATCAGGATCAGTAGCTGCACCCAAATCACCCATACCTGTTGAAACAGCATCAGGAGCAATACTCAGGGAATAAACCGAGTTGACGATTGGATTATACTTGTTTTCCGCAAAAACAGAAGCAGCAACACCAAGAAGCATTACTGCACCAAAGATTTTCTGTATTGTATTCATATATGATTTTAAAAACTTGAGTTCAAAATTAGATATATATTAACTCGTAAACAACATTTGTCCTTTTTTATTGTGCCGAGACTCTGATTTTTTTAGACTCAGAGGTCTGAGCACCATTAGAATCTATCATCCATATTTTGCAAATATAAATACCTTCTGATATTCTTCGGCCATTTGTATCGGTCAAATTCCATGCTATCGTTTCACTGACGTTTTCACTGACCTGTATATTCGAGTCCGTATACCAGATCATTCTTCCCAACAGGTCATAAACAAACAATTTGATAGAGAAATTGACATCTGGTCTGTCGTGATTAAAGACAAACCAAGCTGTCTCTCCTCGTTGCGCATATTTCAAATTAGAGAGAGAAGGAGACATTCCGGGTTTGACAAAGAACCAAAGAGTATCGACATTGGAATTATTTTGCACATCCCATGCCTTGAGACTTAAGTGATGCTTTCCTGCTGTCAATTCCGGCAAGACGTATTGCACAGTACCGGAAGCGTAGCTGCCGATATCAGCCGTAAAATAGTTGTTTAAATTGTAGGTCATGGACGGGTCATCATCAATCACAAGCATGAGATCATGTCCTATTCCGTTACCGGAAGTGTTCAGGCCATTTTCATCAGAAATTAGGGCAATCAGGGTCGGCGTTTCATTCACTTCATCACCGGCATGAAAACTGTTATCATTCAGATACAATTCAATATCCGGCCCCGAATGGTCAATATTTGCTGTCGTGTCTGTGCCACCCAATATGAACTGTTCAAAATTTCCCTGAGCTTCATGCCCACCATCACTATCACATGCATACAAGTTGATGCTTCCGGTCTTTCCTGAATAACTAATGTCTTTGGGAACAACAAAAGTGAAACTAAAACAACCGTTTACCACGCTGTCTTTGCCAGAAAACAAGATTTTATTTCTATCATAATAGGTTTTGGCTGATTCATTCTCATTAAGGGCAAACTGCAGGAATATTTCCTCAGCATCAAAAACGGTTGGATAAAGCAGTCCGTTAAAGTCACTGGCCCAGCTTTTATCTTCACGATAAACCTGTCCGGAAATCGTTACCTGACTCATGACATGAAGCGTATCCATTTCTTCAGAGACATTCTTTCCGTTTACTTGGGTCACTTTTGCAAAATACTCAGGGTATCCCAACTTTAGGGCTGGATCGCCAATCAAAGTGAATTTCAGCTTATTGAAGTCATTTTTGAGAACTTCGCTACCTTTTGCAATTTTCATGATATCGCCCAAGGCATAACGGATGCCACTTTTTTTCTTGGCAAAAAGAGAATCGGAGAAGCTTTTATTTAATAGATCATTGCTGGATGAATATACAACCCGCGTCGTGGTCAGTAATGCTATACCACCTCCGTTTGCATTCAAGAAGACCTCTTCCCCACCTGAAGGGTCAAAGGCATCATAACGGGTAAAATCGCAAGTGGCTGTTACCCAAAGAGGCAAATATTTATTATTCATCGACTTAATATCTTGCATCGTCAATAATTTTTCATCTGCCCATTGAGTGGTAGATCCGTGTCCTGTATAATTGAGCATTAACAAACCCGCATTCAGTAATTCTGAAAAACGTTTATTGGCATCAGGCACAGTTACACCTGATGCTGATGTCACTCTAGAATAGGCATCCAAATATATCTTATTGATTATGAACTCCGGATGAGCATTTTCCACACCGGAAGCCAACGTATAGGATTGCAATTCGTGTAAATAGTCATTCCCGTCATCAGCCAAATAGAGCAAACGGTTTTTCCAGGGACCTCTTTTCTTATTCTCCATGTAAGAAATTGTCTTATCCACAACAGCCTTTGCCTGTACTGCCGAAGTTACAGGAAAACGCCCAATGCCAATATCAAGTTTATCCGCCTGCAAGCTGGCACCTTCATTATTATCCAGAAAGCCAAAATAATCATCAGAAACGTATGAATGAAGACCATCCAAACTTTCTATCGACTGATAGGTCAGAATTTTGTTGGGCTTGGAATAACTTTGAGAGAATAAGGTTGAAACCAAACGGTTATCGTATACTCCATCCCCAAAAAGCAACAAATAATCAGGTAGGTTTTCGTTCAGTTCTTCCCTGTCATAAAAAAATTTCATCATTCGCCTATAGGCTGTTGCATCGGGTGTACCGGATGAAAATTCATTATATACCTGTTCTGGAGTCACCACCATCACACTCAATTGGTCATAAACCTGATGTGCCTGTTTCAAAGTATTGGCATAGGTGGTGAATTCTGAAGGAGCAATAATCACCATATCCACCTGAGGTTGTCCATGTATGTTTTGGTTGGGCACATTCCCCTCGATGGTAGGCTTGGCAATGGCTCCGTCAAGGTTCACACAAAGATATTCATGTAAGGTAGAAGCCGGGGCTGTAAAATCATAGGTTGTTCCGTTCGGTTGTCCGTTCACCTGTACCATTTCCTGTGGATTCGTCACATCAAAAACCACCATGTTGGCAGAAGCATCCTGAATGGTAAAATGACCGACATTTCCTTCACCAACACTCGTCGGATCCCGGAATGCCATTACAGATACAAATTTGGTCATTTTCAACAATCTTCTGACATTCAGGGCGATATAGTCAAGAAAAGCCCTATGTGTCGAAGCCGTGCCATTTTTAGCATA
>JALNXZ010000285.1 GCA_023230125.1 Bacteroidales bacterium
TACCAGATAGCGGATGACGGTACTTTCATACAGGACAGTATGAATTATCATCGTGTTTTTATACAGCTGTTGACTTGGGCAATAGCTTTGGCAGACAAGAACGGAGAAAAATTCAGCGATTTTGTTTATGAGAGGGCATACAAGTCGGTGAATTTTCTCTATCAGTGTCAGGATCTGCCATCTGGGTGGCTGCCAAATTACGGAGCTAATGATGGGGCTTTGTTTTTTCCGTTGTCTGATAATGACTATCGTGATTATCGTTCTCAATTGGATGCTTTGTACGGACTCTTGACAGGCAGAGCTTTATATGGTAAACATTTGGAAGATGCTCATTGGGTAGGTTCAACTGTTCCTTCGTTTAGAAAAGCTTTTGTTACACTATCGCAAAAGATAGGACTTGTCTCTTTTGAGAAGAGCGGTTATTACTTGATTAGAGAGCAGGAGACTCTGACTTTTATACGTTGCGGATTATTTAACGGTAAGGGCAGTTGTACCGATGAACTTCATCTGGATGTATGGTATAAAAGAGAGAATGAGTTGATAGATGGTGGTTCGTACAAATATAATACGGAAGAAGAACTTGAGAAATACTTCAGAGGTACGGAGTCGCAGAATACCGTGATGTTGGACGGTTATGACCAGATGCTGAAGGGCCCTCGTTTTGTATGGTATTATCCCCCGAAGATAGTGGATGTCTCATTGACAGAGAAGGATGATTTTTATGAATTCAAAGGCTCTGTAAAATGTTTCTCCTATCTTGGAAATATTACATTGACGAGAGTGATCACGAAAAAGAAAGGTGAGGCACGCTGGAAGGTGGAAGATAGCATCATGGGTAAGCCGGAAGGAATGTCTATGCGTCAGTTATGGCATACCATTTCGGACGATGTCGTCTTTGAGGCTGTGTCTTCTTCAGAACGTAAAGAAAGCGTAAAGCCATATTCTTTTTATTACGGAGTGAAGGATGATTGCATCCAGACTGAGTTTACAACAAAAGGATCAATAATCAGAACAAACATTACGATAAAATAACTTATGAAGGTACTGTATTTTCATCAGCATTTTACTACACCAAAGGTAGGTGGAGGCACACGTTCTTATGAGTTTGCTGAGCACTTGATTCAGCGTGGGCATCAGGTGACGATGATATGCGGAGGAGACCAAAAGCGTTTTGGGCTTCCTGCTACGAAGAAGAAAAACATATATCGTGGAAATGTTGACGGTATTGACGTCATACAGATTGCCATACTTTATTCGAACAGTGATGGACTGATGAAGCGTACGAAGACTTTTTTGTCTTTTGCATGGAAGGGTGTCAAGGTGGCAATGAACGAAAAATATGATTTGCTTTTTGCTACAACAACCCCTCTTACGGCAGGTATTCCGGGAATTATGGCAAAGTGGTTCCGCAGAAAGAGGTTTGTCTTCGAGGTACGTGACTTGTGGCCTGAATTACCAAAAGCTTTAGGAATGAAGAATCCTGTTGCTCTTTGGGGAATGAGTGTTCTGGAAAAACTCAGTTATCACGTAGCAGATGCTTGCATCGGTCTCTCTCCCGGAATTAAGGAGGGCATCGAACGTCGCAGTCAGAAGGGCAAGAAAGTCGGTATGATTCCTAATGGATGTGATTTAGAAATATTCAAACCAAGCGAAAGAGAGGATATTCAGTTGAAAGGTGTTTGTCCTACTGATGTAGTAGCAGTATTTACCGGTGCTCATGGTATAGCTAACGGACTGGATGCCGTTTTAGATGCAGCAAAGGTTCTTCTCACTAAAGGACGGTCTGATATTAAGCTTTGCTTCATTGGTGACGGGAAGCTGAAGCCTTCAATGATTCAGAGAGCAAAGGATGAGGATCTGACTAATTGTCTTTTCTTTGATCCTGTATCAAAACTTGTACTAAATAAAATTGTTTCTTCAGCAGATATTGGTTTGATGGTTCTTGCAAATGTGCCTGCTTTCTATTATGGAACTTCGCCTAATAAATTCTTTGATTATATATCTTCGGGTCTTCCTGTGCTGAACAACTATCCTGGATGGCTCGCAGATATTATTGAAGAGCATAATTGCGGTGTGGTAGTAGAACCGAACAATCCTGAGGTATTTGCTGAAGGTCTTATCAAACTTGCCGATAATCCTGAGCTACGGAAAGAGTGTGGTAAAAATTCCAGAAAATTGGCTGAAGCGCAGTTTGACAGGAATGAGTTAGGTGAACAGTTTGTGGATTTCTTGGAATCAGTGAAATAATATGTACAAACATTTCTTCAAACGTTTATTAGACTTTTGCATCTCATTAGTGGCTTTGCTGCTGATAGGATGGTTTTTGATTTTTGTTGCCATTTGGCTGCACTTTGCAAACAAGGGAGACGGAGTATTCTTCATCCAGGAAAGACCGGGTAAAAATGGTAAGATATTTAAGGTTTTCAAGTTCAAGACGATGACAGATGAACGAGACATTGAGGGTAATTTGCTTCCAGATGAGGTTCGTTTGACAAAAGTTGGTAACTTTGTACGGTCAACGTCAATTGATGAGTTGCCGCAATTGATTAATGTCTTGAAAGGAGAAATGTCATTGATAGGGCCAAGGCCATTGTTGGTTCAATACTTACCATTATATTCCAAAGAACAGGCTAAACGTCATGATATAAGACCTGGAATAACCGGTTGGGCACAGTGTCAGGGAAGAAATGCAATAAGTTGGACAGAGAAGTTTAAGCTTGATGTGTGGTATGTGGATCATATCTCTATTTTACTGGATTTTAGAATTTTTTTTAAAACTATTTATAACGTATTTAAACGGAAAGGCATTAGCTCTGAAAGCAGTGCAACGATGAAACTATTTAATGAAACTAATTAAGATATAGTCATGTATTTATATGGAGCAAGTGGTCATGCCAAAGTAATTATTGATATTCTTAAATCAGAAAAAATTACCATAAACGGAT
>JALNXZ010000287.1 GCA_023230125.1 Bacteroidales bacterium
ACGTTCCATCAGGATTTTGGCTTCCGCCAGGGTTCTTCGATCTCTCATTTTTGTTTAATTTTAGAAACAAAGGTAGAGGGCGGAAAAGAGGTGGGCAAGATGTACTAGGCCGAATGCTTACGCTGCAACATGATCCCCCCACAAATTTACTTTTAGAATAATGTCCATCGTTATTTATTTTTTGCTTACAGATCTTGGTTTATAGGATCTTTTAGGAGTTTCTCCTTTCAACTTCAACATCTCAACAGGGCTGATTTTTATTTCCGGAAGGAGCATTTCCAGGTTTTCAATTAGTCTTAGAACCCGCAATATCGCTATAATAGTTGCAAATGATACTGCATTTCCTTTTTCGACTTGAGCTACTGTAAACACGCTGACACCTGCGCGGTCAGCTATCTCTTGCTGGGTAAATTTCTTTCTCAGCCTGTAGCTCTTGATCCGTTTTCCCAATTCTGCAATAAGAGCAGCATCACTCATACCATACCAATCCATCGTTCCTAATTTTCAGCAAAGATAAATAATAAATGATATATAACAACAGATATTTCTGTGATTAAACATTAAAAATCTATACAATCGTAGTTATTTCTATGATTGTACTTGCAAACTTTATGTCCGGTAAAAGTTTGCAAGTCCAAAGGCTTTATGCAATTTGTCTCCTTTAACAAAAACTGCCGTATGTTTCAAGGCCATTAATGTTGAGTCGTTTATCTGTTTGAAAACGTATATTCTTCTCAGTTTAAGATCGTAACAGTAAATTACCTTCTTACCTTTTTTTACTGTTCCTGTCGAAAAAGGTTCTTTGGAAAAAACAAAATCAAAAGCTACCAATGGCTTCTTTTGGATTTCAAACTCATTGTGACTCTCGTCAATTACAAGTTCACAAGAGTTAAATTGACAGGATTTAAACTCATAAATTGAGATAAAATGCTGAGCCGAATTTCTCCAAGACTTTGTTTTTATTTTCCACTAATAGCTTCAACTCGTTTATGATATAAAAAGACTAAATCATCTTCTTTGAGATAATCTCTTATAAAGTCAGAGGCTTGTATCGTTTCAAATTTTTCCATTTTTGATTCTTCATGCTTGTAATAGAGCACAAAAAGTTGACTGTTTTTTATATACCAGTAACACTGGGGTAAATTATAAACTCTAAATATATAATCCGGACCGATATCTCTAACTTTAGTTATAAGTGGAAGAAGGAAGTTAACATATGATGTAGTATCTTCATTTAATTCATATTCAACACCATTATAAGTTGCAATACGACTTACTACTCCTATAATGGAAGTGTCCGAATAAATAAATGATTCATCAAATAGAAGTTCCCGGGTATTTAAATAACATAGTAGTTTCTCTTTCTCAACTTTTCTATTGCTGTACAATTCCGCTCCCTCTTCAGTAACAAAAATTATCGGCACATTAATTATTTCAATTTGTTTATAATCTCGCTGTGATATATTCTTGTAAGTGTTTTTATTGAGTTCTTTAGTCTTTGCATTAAAAACATTTACCATATTCTCAATAAACAAATTTCCACATTCTTGAGCTTGAACCACAAAGCTTGAGAAACACATTAATAAAAAAAACAATTTTTTCATGTCAATTAAAATAAGGATAGCACACTGGATAATTTTGTTGGGCCACTATTAATATGTCCTCTAATAGGGTCCCACACACTTGTTGATTGCAACACTCTTTTCCAACCACCTCCTACAATTCTCCATTTATCAGCAGTTGTAACTCTGGTTATATTAACCCAATGATTTACCCCATCACGAGATGTTGTAGCCAATATTTCTTTTCCTTGCATTAAAGAACCTCCAACATTATCCCACTCTGCGCCACTAATTTCACGAGACCAATTAACTCTAATTCCTGATTTTCGGGCAACATCTCCGGCATAAGCTCCTGGAGCATTATTCCCCTTACCTAGAAAATATGACGCGGATCTATTCCCATGCCCATCATCTGCATATTCTAAAGCGTGACCATAACAATCTCTCTCAGAGTTGGGTTGTAAAGCAATGCCAGACTTCTGAGCCGCTGGATACGTTGCTTCATTTTGATATAACTCTCCAGACCAGGGTCTAGCACCTACACTTTTAGCATTTTGGTAACCTTCTTTCCCTCCTGAAATTCCGCCTAAAATAAATCCGGTAGCAAAACCCTGCGCAAAACCGCTTCCGAAAGTTCCCCAGTCATCTTCCATGATTACATTTCCAAGGCCTCCGGCAAGACCTCCGGCAGTTCCTTGAATCATTCCTCCTATTAATGCCCCAGGAACTGCTCCATAGACTTGTAAGCCTTGAGTTAGCATTCCAGCACCAGCTCCTGCTGCTCCTGATATTGCACCAACTGCAAGTGATTTACCAAATTTCCCCCAGTTCCATTGTTGACCGGTAATGGCTGTGGAAGCTGCATAGATTCCACCATTTATTACAGCACCTCAACAAGCCGCATCAAGTATAGCACCTACTGGTCCTAAAAATAATGAGAAAATAAATTCCCCATCCGGGTCGATATAGACAAGTGGATTATTCAGGCAATACCCATACCTATTATAGTTCAACCAACTATCAGGTGCCTGTACATACGGATCAGGGCTGAAGAACATCGCCGTGAGCGGGTCATAAACTCTGCCGTTCATGTTGATGATACCGAAGGCGTCTAAGTGCTCATGGCCCGTATAACCACGGTTCAACCGCCAACTTGTGCGGGCGTCGGGCTGTGTCCAGTTTGTCGGGTTGCGACGTTGCCCCCAAGGGTCATAAGCATAGCGTTCCTGCACAGCACCATTTCCATCCGTCAATGCTATCAAAGAACCCTGGTAGTCGGAATATCCGTACAACAGATTGTCTGTGTTGTTGCTTTGGATATATACCGCTCCGCCGCTAAGATAGTGGATTTTTCGGATATTTCCGGCAG
>JALNXZ010000288.1 GCA_023230125.1 Bacteroidales bacterium
CAATACGAATCCTACCCCCATAAAATCGGAGTTTTCAACAAATGATTATCAGACTGTAAAATTTTCCTGTACGTTTGGATAAAGCACATTGGTTGGCGAACGTATTTTGGGCAGTGTTTCTACCGTTCGCATAGTGCCGGTCTTACAATACGGACATTTGCAGGGATCAAAACCGGTAAGCCGGACAATTCGTTGCTGCCTGGTTTCAATGGGTTTTGTCAGGTCGGGTTTTTGCTTTAGAGGTGCAACCTCTTTTTTGTATCGGCTGCCCAAAATGCCGTAATATCTGATTTTCACGAAACGGTATGGCAGTATATGCATACAGAAACGGCGAAGGAACTCCACCCCTGTCAAGGTCATGGACTTCTCCCTGGCCTTGTCTTTATAATCTTTGAACAAAAAGGTGACGCCCGAGGCATCGATGTTTTTTATACGATTGTTGCTGATAGCTACCCTGTGCGTGTATTGCCCCAGATACCTGACAATTTGCTGTGCATTGCCCAATGGCGGCTCGCAATAAACGACCCACGGTTTTGCCCAACACGCATCGAGTGTGGATTGGTATTGGGCAAGACGATCGCTTTTTTTGAGTTGCAGCTTGAGTTTCCCGAGTAATTTGCCACGGAAAACAGTACTCAGCATTTTTACAGGATAAAGGTATTTGCCGTTTTTGGTGATGCGTTTGAGTTTCCCATTCAACGTTAGCCCGGCAGCAGGTACAATGCAATGGACGTGCGGGTGCAGACTGATATTTTGACCCCAGGTGTGGAGGACACAGATGGCTCCGCTTTCAACACCGTAATGACTGTAACCAAAAGTTCGGAGCGTTGACCAGGCACATTCAAACAGGGCTGAATAAAAAGCCTTGCTGTCCAAAAGACAGATGGTGTCAAGCCCCTGGGGTACGGTAAAGACCACGTGAAAGTATTTTACATTCAAGGCATCGTTCATGCGGTCTTCAGCCCAAAGCATTTGTTTTGAAATCTGGCATTTTGGACAATGGCGATTGCCACAACTGTTATAGCTAAAACGTTCCTTGCCACAACCCTCGTTATCGCATTTATCCTTATGTCCGCCCAAGGTTTGGGTGCGGCATTGCTGCAAGGCATCCAGGGTGCGCAGGGTAAAGCTGTTGGGGTGACATTGGGCAACAAAGTCAGATCCAAACCGTTTGATGATTTGGGCTATTTCATATCCGGGGCGTTCCATGATTTTTGAGCATAAAGCGTATCCAAAGGACTATGAACCGGCATCAGAGGACATTGTGCCACATGAAGATAAATCATGGTGGTGGCAATATGGGCATGACCCAACAGCTCTTTGATGGTGACTATATTCAGACCCTCTTCCAGCAAATGGGTGGCATAAGAGTGACGCAGGGAATGAATGCTGACATCTTTTTGAATGGAAGTCTTTTTTAGGGCTTCGCTAAAGACCCAGCCAAGACCTTTGGAACTATAACTGCCATCGGGATCTTTGCCATTGAAAAGCCAGACTTGCGGATGTTCCACCAAAAGATATTGCCGCAGACCTTTGGCCATGTAATCAGAAAGCGGCACTACGCGGTCTTTCTTGTACTTGCTTTGACGAATATGAATGGTTTTGCGCTCGAAATCAATATCCGATATTTTCAGATTAATGGTTTCATGTGAACGAAGTCCGGCTGAATAAACCAGTGTAAGGATGATGCGGTGTTTTAGGAGACGGGGGGCTTTGAAGAGCTCCCGAAGTTCACTTCGGTTTAGAATCACAGGAAGCTTGAGCTCTTTCTTTAATGAAGGCAACTCAACAGCACGGGCAGAAAGTCCCACGTGACGAAAATAGTACCGTAAGCCATACACCGCATGTTTGAATTGACTCCGTGAAGGAGAATCGGGCCGTTGAGCCAAAGCGGTGAGATACTCGTTGATCTCTTCTTCGGAAATTAGCTCCGGAAGTTGTCCGAAGTGCAGGCTAATAGACGCTACCTGGCGGATGTAGTTGTTTAGTGTACTTGGACTCTGGCCCCGCAAAATCATTTGTTGCTGCAGGGTGTTAAATACGCGAGAAAAACCATCAACCGTTTGGATGGCTCGTTCAAGAATTGTAAATTCGCTTTTTTGTTTCATGATGCTGAACATTAAAAAGTTAGTAATGCTTTTTAGGGAGGATTGCACGTCCTCCCGCTTCAGTATCTCTAAACGGAAGTATCAGGAAATAAAATATAAGATCATTTTAAAACATATCCATCTGTCCCAAATGCAAGGCAATAGACAATGTCTTACTCACTGAACGCGGGCAAGGACAAATGACAGATTGGCATTTGGACAACATCTAATTTGAAAAGTCAAAGAAGAAGGCATTTAAGCTAGACCACGAATGTGGGATTTAGTGCAACAACGCCCAAAGCACACCCACTTCGTGGCCGCGGTCTTCTATGTTGAAAACCAAATATTTTAAGCATTATTTTTCAAAAATCTTTCTTTTTCAGCAATTTATCAGGATATAGGCACAAGTTATTCCTGGAGGGGATTTTTCTCCTCCGTCTTGAGATTCCGTATTTTCGGAATCTCCCCTAAACACCTTTCTTTCTGTTTTTTCTTTTTTCTGTAAACAACCTTAACAATCAGTCAAGACCCTATAAAGCATTCTTCTATAAGTGGTCATTACGAGATGCCACATTTCCCTTTTTCAGTCTTAACAGGAAGGAAGTGCCGTAATCTAGCCAGAGCGGTCAAGCCGCAAGCCGCGCGTAACGGTCACTTCCAGAAATGCTGATAGTTTTATAGGTTGTCTGTTTTTCCAAATTCGTATGTTTTATTGTATTTAAGAACCGTATATATTCTATTGGATAATTTCTTTGCAATACGTATCAGGGCGTTGTTGTGCTCCATCCGTTTGATTAGTTTCTGATAGGCCATCAGAAGTGCCGGATCATACCGTATGGC
>JALNXZ010000289.1 GCA_023230125.1 Bacteroidales bacterium
AGCCCCTCTTGAATAACTGAGTTCAGGGTTAAACCTTCCTTGGAATATTGTAAGGCTGTGATATTGTTTGTTATGTCGTAAAGTTTTTGTTCCGACCCATCTAAAAGTTGTTTGTATCTGGGCAGGTTTTCGATTTGGTCTGTTGAGTTTTGTTGGCCATAGATTTCAAGTTCCGTGATTTTTCTCGTAAGCAGAGATACTTCATCCATGGTACGGATAAACTCCTTATTCTGTCTCATCATGTCAGCACGTGTATCCAATTGTGCTTCCAGTTTTGTTATCAGTTTTCTGGAAGAATAAAAGTCCATCAGAGCCTGCTCATACTTGTCGTTGATGTTTGCGCTGATTGTCGTGAGTTGTTTTGTTTGCTCCTCGTAATTGATGATTTTGCCCTTGATGCTATATTCAATCAGGGAATCCTCTTGAACCCTCAATTGATCCTGTATGATTTTCAGTTGGTTATCAAAATAATCAATAACACTGTTTGACGGGCCGAGTTGAAGGTTGGTGTATTCACTGATTAATTCTTCATTCAGGATGGCAAGAGTCTGCGTAGCTATTCCCGGATCTTCGCAACTGTATTTTATTTCAATCATGTCGCTGGTTCCAAGTCTTTTCACTGTAATGGCGTTCAAAGCATTAAAACTGTAATACTGGTATGACCAGTTTAATAGTCCAAAGAGAAAATTTTTCCTGTCTTCCCGTTTATAATTCAAAAGATTCTGGACAGTCTGTCTTTCGTCATCTTTATCAATGAGTCGCTTGACATCAGCAGGTACGCGTTTTATCAGGTCATTGTAGCTATCCGCTTTGATATATAGATTATCTTTTAATGGATCTCCTTTTATCATCGCTTGGGCAAAGAGCCGGATAGATACCCTTTCTAATGTGGAACGCGAGCGTACGAGGTTTATAATATTGTCAAAGGCGTTATTTGCTGTATTATAGTCAGATATTTTTTCATCTTGGAGGTTGGCACTTGACATAATGCCAGTATAAATGATGGTACTTGCTTCATATTTCTTTGGCAGATTCGATGAGAAATATATAGCCAAAATCGTAACGATAGCTGGCCCAAAAACAAGCCAGCGTCGAATGCGGTATAGAAAACGGAAGAACATGCCAATGCTATCCATCGCTATTTTATTTTATTATTTTTATATTGGTCAATATCTCCAAATGTAGAATTGCCATATTCAGTTGGGCCTTTGTGTTTTCATAGTTGGCAACAGCCGTGGTCTGTATGGTTTTTCTATAATTGAGTTCTGCTAGCTCAGTATTTCCGTTTAAATAGTTTACCTGACTCATCTTCACATCAGAAGTGGCAAGAACAACACTCTCTGATTGTATTTTTAAAGTGTTCAGGTGTTGTATGGCGGAAATGTATGTTTCTGAAATTTCGATTTTCAATCCTTCAAGGGCTTCCTGTATTTCATAATCCGCCTGTCTCAATTTTGATCTTTGCTTGTTGATTCGATTTTTACGATCATATAAAATGTCAAAGGGTAACGCGATGGAGACGCCTCCATTATATATGGACTGGACCTGCCCGGAATATAGTATGGTTTGTCCAGCAGACTCTGAGGCACTGGTTACATTGGCACCTAAGGCTCCATATTGATAATTTCCAAAAAACCTTAATGAATTCATCCACTCCCGTTTGGCAGTCAAAAGTCCTCCTTCCTGTTCGGACCTGGAGGCTTTAAGAGCCCCAATTTTTGCGCAGTTTACAGCCGCTTCGAGAAAAATTGATAAAGGGGGTAACGTTAGTTTTGAATAATATTCCGGGGTTAAATTTGCAATATCTGTCGACGCTTCGCTTTTGATCACAGGGATACTGTCTTGAGCGTTCAGGATGAAATCAATTCCTGGAAAAAACAGAAAAAAACTTAAGATGATATATCTGAAAGTCGATTTCATAATTATACGTTTTCTTTTTGAATAAAAGCGGTAAAGGTTCTAAAAGTGATTTGGATGTCCATAAGGAAGGAAAATTTTCTGGCATATTTAATATCCAGATTTTTTCTTTCTTCGGCTGACATTTTTCCCGCTCCACCTCTTTTTTCGACTTGCCAGAGTCCTGTCAAACCGGATGGAGCCATAAAACGGTCAATGTACTCATCATTGGTCAGCAGCTCAGCTTCATATAATGGAAGTGGCCGATTCCCGACTACAGACATATCTCCTTTGAAAATATTAAAGAGTTGGGGTAATTCGTCAATACTGTATTTTCGGATGAAATGTCCCATCTTCGTGATTCGTGGATCTTTTTCAAATTTGACAAAAGCATTCTTCTGTTTGTTGCGCTGGATTTTAATAAAATCTTCTTCTGATAGTACAAAATCGTCTGAAACCATTAGTACAGATTCATCATCCACGATTAGGGATCCATCACCGATTTCTTTTTTTGCAACCTCTTTTTCCTCCTGTTGGTATTGGTTCAAGGCTGAAAATTCTTTCAATCGCTTGTCTGCATCCGAATACATGGAACGGAATTTTAGAAAATCGAAGACCTTGTAATTGCTGCCAACTCTTTTTGATTTGTAAATCACAGCACCCTTGCTTTCAAGACGTATAGCGATGGCGACAATGATGAATAATGGGGAGAGGACACATAATCCAAGAAAAGAAACCAAAATGTCGAAAGTCCTTTTCCATAAAGGTAAACGAAAGGAGTCTATCGTGGAGGATTTGTCAGTGAATGCTGCATTCACTTTTTGTTGGATTTTCAGGTGATAATCCAAGATTTCAAGTACTTTGTCCTTTTCAGCATCCGGTGAAATAGTATCAAGAATTCCATTTCTTAGGTAAGCGGCACTTTCCATGTTTTCTAAAGATTCAGAGACCAAGACGATGTATCCTTTTGGAAAATTCTTGTGTATAGTGGAGATATGCCCCAAATCGGAATCAAGTTTGTCTTTCT
>JALNXZ010000290.1 GCA_023230125.1 Bacteroidales bacterium
CATAATTTTTTGTTAATTTGTTAATAATAGATTTAAGAAACACTTGGAAACAATAAAATATAAATGCAAAATTCAGAATAGGTGGTTGCTATGTAGCACGAGCTTAAAATAGCGGCTGCTAAAGATAAATAGCTGATAAGAGTTAAAAAGAGGAAGGGACTAATAGTGAAAAATCACTTTGTTTGGCTGACGTGATAATACGTCACAAGAACCATTAGCGGGCTGTGCCTGTAAAATAAAACTAAATCATCCTGCTCTACTGGAGGTGGTTTAAAAATTAAGTCCTTTAAAATATAGATTAAATTAGCGCGATTTGGTAAATATCTCGCATATAAAGTTTAAAGTTATATGATAATATTGATTCCATATCTATATATAATCTTGTATAATCTTAACATAATCTTATATTATTAGAATTTTTACTTTGATTAAATCTTTTACTCCCGTATCTTTGGCCACTGGTACTGACTTTTGGGCTAATTTTTAGACGGGAAAGGGTATGGCTCGATTTTTTGTATGTTCCATGAATTGCGGTAGGCAATGGGGAAAAAAGAGACGAATAGATGATGGCAAGAGAGAGGGTGTCTAAAAAGTGCGTGACACCATTTTTTATCCTAAAAAGCCAGATACCATTTCAACCTTTCGATGTCAGCCTTTGAAAATTCTTTAAATTCGGCTAATTCGCCAATATTTTTGATACCGGACCTGGCTTTTCGCAACTCCACTATCACCTTGGCCTGATAAAAAGAGAGATACGGATGTGATTTCAACTTCTCCAATGAAGCCTTGTTTGCATTGATTCTAACAATCTGAGTCGTATCCACTTTCATCAGAATCTGCAATCTGGATAAGGCATCCGGATAAATTCCGTTGATTTCTTTTAGCTGACTGATTGAATAAAATCCTCCCAACCTGTTTCGGTATTGAACGATCCTATTGGCTGTGATGCCACCGACACCTTTCAATTGTTGAAGGATAACCGTATCGACCCGGTTGACTTCCATAGAAGTAAAGCTTGATAAATTTTTACTTGCTCCATTTTGTGGCAAAATGAGTTCACTTCCTTCAGAAACAGTGGTATCGGAAATCGTTTCAGAATCTAAAGCAGAAAAAGGTGTTCTTTCGTCCTCTAAGCCGGAAAAGACTGAACTACTGGAATAATTTGTTTTCTCAGAATGAATTTTAATAAAAGGTTTCATCCTTTCAAACTGCTCCGAACTCAATCCATAAACACGAGCAAAATCCTCCGCTTTTCGAAAAACTCCACCTTTACTCCTGTATTTCAGAATGTTTTTGGCTATATGAGGACGTAATCCAAAGGAAACAAAGTCAGCAGAATCGGCAGTATTGGGGTCAAAGTTGGTCAGTTTCGATGAATTTGAATAGCTAGAATGTTTTAGACCAGTATCTCTGTAGGATTCATATTTATTTTGTCCAGACAAAGTATCTTTAAAAACCTTCAATTCTTGTTGAATGCCTGCTATTTTCGTCAGCTTTTCCGGCAAGACTGGAATCCAACAATCAGCAGTCCAGAGAGCAATCTGGATAAGAATGATAATGACCGTCAATGCAACAATCGCACGCCTTTCTCCCCTGCTAAAATAAAGAAAATCCTTCCACATATATATTATATTAATATTTTGTAAATATAATATATATTATATATTAATTACTGCTGTAGTAAAAAATATATCGTATATTTGAGCGAATTTAAAAAAGTAGGTATGTCAGGCAGCTTTACAAAAAAATTCATCAGATTTCATGGATTCTCCATTCTGTGCAGTATATGCATCTTGATCCTTTGCACCATCAAGTTGCCGGATCAAGGTCAGGTTTCATTATTTACAAATTTTGACAAGTTTGTACACTTCATGATGTATTTTTCCCTCAGTACGATTCTGATTCTCGAAACAATAGGATCCAAAAAAAATTCTATAAAAAGCTTTTTATGGACATCCCTGATTGCCATCATAACCACTCTGATTCTTGGCGGTTTGATTGAAATCATACAAAGCGACTTTACTAGTTACAGATCAGGTGACATTCTGGACTGGTACTTCGATATTGGGGGAGCTGTTGCAGCTTGTCTCGTCACAGGATTAATCCGTCTCGCATTTCGATGACACGATCAGTCAGTTTGGCCAATTGCGTATCGTGTGTCACGATAACGAAGGTCTGTTGAAACTGGTCCCGTAAATCAAAAAACAATTGGTGAAGTTCGTCCTTGTTTTTACTATCCAGACTTCCAGAAGGCTCATCCGCCAGGACCACTTTCGGATGGTTAACCAAAGCCCTGGCTACTGCCACTCTTTGATTCTCCCCACCTGAAAGTTGAGCGGGTTTATGCAGAAGTCTGTCAGTCAATTTCATGTATTCAAGTATTTCCAAAGCCCGTTCACGTGCAGCTTTTTTCGATTTTCCTGCTATCAAGGCCGGTATCATCACATTTTCCAATGCGGTAAATTCCGGTAAAAGTTGATGAAACTGAAAAACAAATCCTATATGTTTGTTTCTGAAATCTGCCTGCTCCTTATCTTTCAGTTGAGATACATCAACCCCTCCGATACGAATCAATCCGGAATCAGCCCTGTCCAGTGTTCCCAGCAATTGTAGAAGCGTGGTTTTACCTGCACCGCTTGGCCCCACCACGGCAACAACCTCACCGGCATTGACATGGATATCCACGCCCTTGAGCACATGTAACTCTCTAAAATGTTTTTGAATATTTTCTCCTTGTATCATAATGATTCACTTGTAATCAGTCTTTAAAACATCACAGATAGGATATAGTCAACGTGGAATTTATATATACCTGAATATATGATAGATACAAGCACTTTTTCGAATTGACATATCACTGCAAAGATACAGATTAAAATAACACAGTCAATACAAAGCACTTTTTGTTCCTATGTCCGGATG
>JALNXZ010000291.1 GCA_023230125.1 Bacteroidales bacterium
ATCTTGAAAAATTAAATATAATGCATTATATTTAATTCGTTATATTGATTTAAATCATTTAATGCGTATATTTTCATTCAATAATTGGGCATCCATGAGCGATAAAGCACTGGTAAATCAAATCGGAACTTTTGTGAAGTACCATCGGCTAGAACAAAACAAAACCTAGGAGGATTTGGCCCATGCTGCAGGTATCAGTCGCTCAACACTAAGCTTGCTTGAAAGAGGTGAAACGGTCACCTTGACCACTCTGATACAGGTCTTAAGGGTATTAGACCAATTGCACACGATGGATGTTTTTATTGTACAAAAAACCATCAGCCCTTTAGTGCTGGCCAAAGCAGAACAAGGGAAAAGAAAAAGAGCAAGGAGCAAGAAAAAGGACGTTGGTGAAAAAAGTGATTGGTAAAAATGAATACAGCATACGTAAAAATATGGGGTGAACTGGTAGGGGCTGTGGCTTGGAACGAAGCTACAGGTATAGCTACCTTCGAATACGATCCTACATTCAGACAACTGAATTGGGATTTGGCACCATTGCAGATGCCCATACACTCAGAAAAAGCAATTTTCGAATTTCCATCCTTGAGGAAAAAGACTAATACATCAATGGATGCCTTTAAAGGGCTTCCGGGATTATTGGCAGATATGCTTCCGGACAGATACGGTAATGAGCTCATCAATTTATGGCTGGCACAACAAGGCCGTCCGCTTAACAGCATGAATCCTGTAGAGATGCTTTGTTTTATCGGAACCAGAGGCATGGGTGCCTTGGAATTTGAGCCTGTCACCTTTCAGGAAAGAAAAAGCAATGATGGATATTTTGAAAATTGGAACTTCAGCCGGAGGAGTCAGACCCAAAGCTATCATCACTTACAACGAAAAGACCGGAGAAGTTAAATCCGGTCAAACCATCGCACCAAAGGGATTTGAACATTGGCTATTAAAATTGGATGGTGTCAGCGATGTGCAATTGGGCAAAACTCAAGGTTATGGAAGAGTAGAGATGGCATACTACAATATGGCAAAGGCCTGTGAAATTGAAATGATGCCTTCCAGATTATTGGAAGAAAACGGAAGGGCTCATTTCATGACCAGGCGTTTTGACCGTGAAGACGGAGCAACCAAACATCATATACAAACACTTTGTGCGCTTAAGCACTTCGATTATAACGCAATAACAAGCTTCAGTTATGAACAGCTTTTTCAAACCATGCGAGAGCTAAGACTATCATACCCGGCCTCAGAGCAAATGTTCAGAAGAATGGTCTTCAATGTACTGGCACAAAACTGTGACGATCATACCAAGAATTTTTCCTTTATGCTCAAAAAAGGTGGAAACTGGGAACTTGCTCCGGCTTACGATATTTGTCACGCTTACCAGCCAAATCACCAATGGATAAGCCAACACGCTTTAAGCATCAACGGTAAACGAAGCAGCATTACCAAAGAAGATCTATTAACCGTGGGTACATCCATCAAGAACAAAAAGACAGAAGCGGTGATAGAAGAAATAAATAACACGGTAGGCCGATGGAAGAATTTTGCCGATGAAGTGAATGTTTCACCAGAGCTTCGTGATGAAATTGCAAAAACACTGATAAACCTAATTTAGGTGACTAAATCTGATCCCCAATCAATTTTTTACTTACCTATATCATCTCTGATCATTTGAAGTTTTAGAAGCATCTGCATCATTCCTTCCTTATCAAGGAGTCCGGAATTGAGTGAATGATAATCATCATCGAGCTTCTTTTCTTTTGCATCCGTCACATTTCCTGAATCTTTTGCATCACAGGGTATGCAAAAAAAGTCGCCCATATCTTGAGCTCTAACCATTTCATCCCGAGTGACCAGAGTCTCATAATTCTTTTCACCGGGACGAGCACCTGTCACATAAATTTTTGAAAGTGATTGGTATAATTCAATCAATGATTGTGCCAAAATATCCAATGTCGCGGCTGGTGCTTTTTGTACAAAGAGATCTCCGTTTTCACCGTGTTGAAAGGCAAACAGAACCAGATCAACGGCATCATCCACTGTCATCATAAAACGGGACATACTTGGATCCGTAATGGTTATGTCTCTCTTTGCCTTTATTTGTTCAACCCACAACGGAACCACAGAACCATTGCTACCCAAAACGTTTCCATAACGAGTATAACAAATAGCAGTTGAACTGCCTTTTCCCAAGGAACGAGCCTTAGCCAAAACTACTTTTTCCATCATCGCCTTGCTTATACCCATAGCACTGACGGGGTAACAAGCTTTGTCCGTACTTAGAACCACCACCTTTTTCACACCCTGCTCAATGGCTGAATTCAGGACAATTTCTGTACCTATAACGTTGATAAGAACTGCCTCTGCAGGCATTGATTCACATTGAGGAATCTGCTTCAATGCGGCTGCATGAAAGACATAATCAACATCCTTCATGGCAGCATCAACACTCTTTTTATCGGTTACATCTCCCCTATAAAATTTTACTTTTTGGTTTTGCAATCGACTGCACATCTCCTCTTGCTTCTTCTTATCACGGCTAAAAATCCTGATTTCCCTCACCTCTGAATTCAGGAAACGGTTAAGGACTGCGTTCCCAAAAGAACCGGTTCCTCCGGTAATCAGTAAAATCTTATCTGTAAACATAGTCAGGTTTAATATTTGAGAATAGCTCCAAGAACTTATATCCTCACAAATAAACAACTTAAATTCTAAAGGTCAAAACATCTGCTTCTGTTTTGATGCACACCCGAAAAGTTGGCCAGTTGCCAAATATTAAAAAAGCGACATTCAAACTACAACGCAATCTTAAAAAAAGATTTTTTTGACAAAAATTACGTACTTTAGCAAACAAAATGAAATCTCAATATCAAAGAACTTAAATACACTGCTTTATGAAAAAAATTTGTTTAGTTTTAG
>JALNXZ010000017.1 GCA_023230125.1 Bacteroidales bacterium
GGATCAGCAAAAGTGTTGCTGTAAACAGTATGAAGTTGTAGTTGGCCCGCAGTTGCTGGTTGAGAGAGGCGTCGTATGGCCTTGAAGACCGGATGATATAGTTTGGATAACGCGTTGCGGCATAAAAGAATGTTTTGCCGGTTGTTGAAGATTTTCGTCTGACGGATACGCCCCTACCATACGTTAAGGCCGCTTTTATTTCCGGGCGGTCAGAATGGTTTCCGGGATTTTTCAATGCTGTATCATACAAAACGTTACCTGAAAAATCCACGATTGAGATGCGAAGGTCTGAAATATTCAGGAATTGGGTGATTTCCGGGATACTATGATCAGAGAGACCTTTTTTCTGAATCATTTCAAACACCAGATTGTTGTAACTTTGGAGCTGTTCTGTCATGAGGTCTATTCGGAAGGCCTTTTCGCGTTTGTACTGAAAATAGCTGATCAGCAGAATAAATACCAGAAATGTCGATATGATCGAGAGAAACAGTCTCTGGTGAAAGGATATGTAGTGATTTTTGGTGTGCATGATTTCTTATTGGTAATCAAAGCAATAACCATATCCTAATCTAGTAACAATGTGTTTTCCGAAATCCCCTAGTTTTTTGCGTAAGCGGGTAATGTTGACGTCTATGGTCCGATCCAATACATAGACGTCATCAGACCAAACATTCTGGAGGATATCTTCACGGGCGTAAACGCGTCCGGGATGGACAACAAACAATAACAGCATCTCGAATTCCTTTTTGGTCAAATCCAGTGCTTTTTCTCTTAGAAATACTTTTTTGCGGGCTATATCAATCTTCAATTCGTCAAAAATGATGACTTCTGCTTCGTCTGATGTCTCAGAAGCGAATGTTCGTCTCAGGATGGCTTTGACTCGGAGGGTCACTTCTCGGATGGAGAAGGGTTTGGATATGTAATCGTCTGCTCCGATGTTGAATCCGGTCAACAGGTCATTTTCCGTATCCTTGGCCGTAATGAAGATGATGGGTAAATGTTCTGTCAGTTTATTCTTATGGATCATGGCTGCCAGTTTGAAGCCGGATATTTCTCCCATCATCACGTCAAGTATCAAAAGTTGATAAGAGGGAATATCCTTTTCCAATGCTTCTTCGGCGGAAAGGGCAGTATCTACCTCGTAGCCTTCGCTTTCCAAATTGAATTGAAGTATTTCGCAAATGTCTTCTTCGTCGTCTACGACTAAAATACGGGTATTGTTCATGCTTATTAATTTTCTGTGTTGGTTTTTCCTTGATGTTTTAAAACTTTAGCGTCTAGGAAAAATACGATTTCTTCAGCTAAATTGGTGCAATGGTCACCCACCCGTTCCAGTTTTCGAAAAATACCGACCAATTGAAGCGCATCCAAGGCATTCGCTTCCGGATCTTCCAGAATGAACGCTTTAAGTCGTTGGTAACATCCGTGGTAAATTTCGTCTACGAGTTTATCCATCTCAAAAACGTGTACGGCCAAATCTGCATTTTCTTTTTCAAGGGCATCGAAAAGTGTCTGAAACATCAATAATACTTGATCAATCATTTCTGAAAGCTGAAGTTTTCGGACCAAGTCAGGGTCGAGCACCGGTTCTTTGAAATCCACGACAAAATGAGCCATGCCATCGGCAAAATCACCGATGCGCTCCAAATTGGAGTTGATCCTCATGATGGCCAGCGTGAAACGAAGTTGTACAGCCACCGGATTGTAGAGGGCAGTCACATCTTCAACATCTCTGTCAATTTTCAATTCAAAAGCGTTGACTCGACGTTCCCGAAGAATGACTTGTCTAGCCATATCCTTATTGAGGGTGAGAACAGCTTCACCCGCTTGTTGCATTTGATTATAGACCAACTTCCACATTTCAAGTGTATCCTTCCGAAGTTGTTCCATTTCTGCTTCAACTTTTTGAACCATGATGTAAAGAGTTATGAATGGATTTTATTTTCACAAATGTGAGAAAATGGTATTACAACCAAGTTACAAAACAATGAAAGTGATGTTTTTTCAAAAATAGTAAAAAATATCAGGAAAGGACATTTTCTGATTGTTTTTCGCCTTGGGCAAATGCTTATCTGACATTTTAATCTCATATTATTTGGATGTTTGCTTTTCTCCGAAAACGTCAGCCGTAAAAATGAAAATATCGGCTGTTCTCCATCCGAACCAATCCAATCCCGCCTTATCGCGGGAACAGTGTCCAAGAAACTCGTCTAAATTCCAGTTGGTTTCAATAGCTACTTGTGGAAGAAATACACCGCTGTTATGTCCTTTTGTGAGAAGAATACCATGTTTTCCGAGTTGAATCTCTGAAAGATCGCTGATTTTCTTCAGTGGTGAAAGCACAGAAAGTTCAATGTCAACATTTTCCAATTCATCAGGATGGACAGGATTGAAGCGGGGGTCATGGATCGCTGAGGAAACCGCCATCTTCTGGATCATTCGATATAAAGGGATATCCCCTGTCATGCGGCCTATGCAACCTCGTAGCTTTCCAAAAACATGCAGGGAAACGAATGCGCCGCAGTTGGTTTTCAGATTTTCAGAGAAGTCGGAAGTGTCAGGGGTAAACATCTTTTCATGCCTGATTTTTTCTTCGAGGGTCTTTCTGGCAAGTTTCAGCAAGGTGATCTTATCTGATACAGAGAGCTCGAAATTGTTTTTCTCAGAATTTTCTCTATTCGTTTTCATCCGTTTGTTTTCTTTGCCTATTCAAACTAGTTTTGTTTTCTTTTTCTGTTGAATCTCTGATACTGAAATGCCCCAGTATCCCACAACACGGTCTTTTTCACCATAAAGAGGAGCATCTCCGGAATTTTGATAGTCGATGGCACGGTATTCCATCGAGTCGTTGCCAGTGGTCATGTGCAACAATGTCAATACAGAAGTCCAACCGCAGAGGCTTGTGACCAGATTGGGTACCTGTCTCCTGATGTTTTCCGTCAGGGTATTGATCAGTGTTTCCGGGTGGTTCGAGAGTATGGCTGTCTTTGTAAACCCGTCAATTTTTCGGGCATCCGAATATGCCGCATAATGGGAAAAGTCTGAACTGATGATGAACAGGTTATCTGTATTAAACCAAAATTTTAAAACCCTGGCGATTTTTTTGCATACATCGGGATCTGAAGTTCCTAAAATGATGGGAATAATGCAGTAATCTGTTTTAAGCAGATGATGCAGAAAAGGAAGTTGCACTTCTATACTGTGTTCTTTGAGATGAGGACTGCGATTGGCGGTGAAAAATTCCGGAAAGCTGTCCACCAGTTTCTTGCCGAAAGTCGTGTCCACTAGATCCTTACCGTAGGGCATCAAGAAATCGCCGTCGCAATAAACGGATGCACCTTCAAAATTTTCCTGATGTGATGAGGCAAGGATAAAGACTCTTTTGTACGTTTTTTCACTATCTATTTGGTTGAAAACCGATGCCGCGACTTTCCCCGAGAAAACATAGCCGGCATGTGGACTGATGATGGCTCTGACGTTTTGATGCTGTTTTGGCGTTGCTTCTGCAAATAAGTCTGTCAGCACCATTTGTAGCATATTTAGGTTTGCCGGATAAAACTGACCGGCTACTGCTGGTTTTCTGTCTATTTTTTCCATGACATTCCTGAATAAAATGATAGAAATTACTGCGCAAAAATTTGATTTAAAGATATTAATTTTTGTCAGGATTTGTTACATTTTTTAAATGTATCAATAAATGATGAATGAAAAAAATGAGATGAAATAATATCTTGTCTTTCAAATTCCAACAATAATTTATATATTTGCACCATTCTAAAAAACCGAAAAGGCGTATGCTGTATAACAAATACATACGAACTACAATGACCCCTTGGGGGGTATAATTTCTTCTACAGTCTGGCAGAAGGGCATCGGTGTGTGTCTGGAGCCATCGCCGGAAAAGGCGTTTCTCTTTTCAAAAAAAATATTTTATTCATTCAGGATTATGGTGCGAGGTGCACTTGGGACATTTGTAGGTCCGACGTAGTCTTGTAATTTTAAACCCAAATAAGACCATTTATGAAAGTAATGAAATTCGGCGGAACGTCCGTAGGTTCCGTGAACAGCATTCTCACGATCAAAAAAATTGTAGAATCGGCTGACGAGCCGGTTATTGTTGTCGTTTCTGCCGTTGGCGGGGTGACTGATTTGTTGATCAAAACTTCCAAACTTGCAGCTGCAAGCAATTCGGATTATCAGGAGGCATTCCAGACTATCCGTGAAAAACACAATGAATTGTTGAAAGGCCTTTTTCAAGATAAAAGTTTGGAAAGAGTTCAACGAGGAGTAAACCAGATGTTTGATGAACTTGCGAATATCTTTAAAGGAGTCTCTTTAATTCAGGACTTTTCTGAAAAGACGTCCAATGCAATTGTCAGCTACGGAGAGCGTCTTTCTTCCTATATGATCAGTGAATTTCTGAATTCAAGGCATTTTGATGCGCGAAAATATATCAAGACCGATGAAGTTTACGGCAAGAACATTTTAAATTATGAACTGACTTCCAAAAAAATCATGGAAGAATTTTCGGAATTACCTGCCGTTTCTGTCATGGGTGGTTTTATTTCCAGCAGTGCTCGTACCGGTGAAACAACCAATCTGGGCCGTGGAGGTTCTGATTATACTTCTGCCATCATGGCTGCTGTGTTGGATGCTTCTATTCTGGAAATTTGGACGGACGTTGATGGTTTTATGACTGCCGATCCGCGTGTCATCAATAATGCTTATGTCATTAAAAGACTCAGTTATGTGGAAGCAATGGAATTGTCCAACTTCGGGGCAAAGGTGATATATCCACCGACGATTTTTCCCGTTTATCATAAGAACATACCGATTCAAATCAAAAATACATTCAATCCTCAGGCTCCTGGTACTTATATTTCCAATGACAAGGATAGTTCTGAAGGAAAATCCATCAAGGGCATTTCTTCTATCAGCGACACCAGCTTGATTACCATTCAAGGCTTGGGTATGGTAGGTGTGATTGGTGTGAATTACCGGATATTCAAAGCTTTGGCAAAGGCAGGCATCAGTGTATTCCTTGTATCTCAAGCTTCTTCAGAAAATACGACATCCATCGGTGTGCGTTCAGCAGATTCAGAAGAATCTGTCCGTGTGTTGCAACGTGAATTTAAGTCGGAAATGGAATTGGGTGAAATCAACCAGATTTTTGCCGAAAACGATTTGGCAACTATTGCCATTGTAGGTGAGAATATGAAACGTACGCCCGGTATTGCCGGAAAGTTGTTTGGTACACTGGGACGCAATGGTATCAATGTCATCGCTTGTGCTCAGGGCGCATCTGAAACGAACATCTCTTTCGTTACGAATACGGCATACTTACGTAAAGCATTGAATGTCATTCATGATTCTTTCTTCCTGTCAGATTATCAGGTATTTAATATTTTTTTAACTGGTATCGGTACAGTGGGTGGGAGTTTGCTTGAACAGATTAAGCAACAACAACCTTTGTTGATGGCTCAAAATGGTCTGAAACTCAACGTGGTTGGTATCGCAGATATTGACAAAGCCATCTTTAACCGTGACGGAATAGATCTGGAGAACTATAAAGATATTTTGAATAAACAAGGTCAGGCCAATTCTCCTGAATTGATGAAAAATGAAATCATCAAGATGAATATCTTCAATTCGGTGTTTGTGGATTGTACGGCTAGCGGACAAATAGCTGAATTGTACAAGGCTTTGCTGGAACACAATGTTTCAGTGGTTGCAGCCAATAAAATAGCTGCATCTTCCTCTTATGAAAATTACCAATGCCTGAAAAACCTGGCCCGCAAAAAAGGAATCAAGTATTTGTTTGAAACAAATGTGGGTGCAGGCCTTCCGGTTATCAACACGATCAATAACCTCATCAACTCCGGTGACCGGATATTGAAGATCGAGGCTGTACTTTCCGGTACGCTGAATTTTATCTTTAACACGATCAGTTCTGAGATTCCTTTAAGCAAATCTATCAAAATGGCGCAGGAAGCCCGTTATTCTGAACCTGATCCCCGCATAGACCTCAGCGGAAAGGATGTTGTCCGTAAACTGGTGATTCTGGCTCGTGAAGCCGGTTACAAGGTGGAGCAGGAAGATGTAGTGAAAAATCTTTTTGTACCGGATCGATATTTTGAAGGAACATTGGAAGATTTCTGGGCGACCATTGGTGAAATGGATGCTGAATTTGAAGAAAAACGCAAAGTTCTGGAAAAGGAGAACAAACGTTGGAGATTCGTCGCCAAAATGGAGAACGGAGCATGTTCAGTTGGTTTGCAGGCGGTTGCAGCTTCACATCCGTTCTTTGATTTGGAAGGTAGCAACAATATTATACAAATCACGACGGAACGCTATTTACAATATCCAATGATGATCAAGGGGTATGGTGCCGGTGCCAGTGTTACTGCAGCTGGAGTGTTTGCCGATATCATCAGCATCGCGAATATCAGATAAGATGAAACGAGTATGTTTGTAAAAACGTTCAAGTTTATGATCAAATGGACAAGTGAGTTCCATAGGACCTTAAACGAAAGAATTATTATCGTATGAAATATATTGTGATTCTTGGTGATGGGATGGCTGATGAGGTCATCCCTGCATTGGGTGACAAGACGCCGATACAGGTTGCCGACACACCTTATATGGACAAGCTGGCTGCAATGGGGCGTTGTGGTCTGCTGGAAACAGTTCCTGATGGTTTCCAACCCGGAAGTGAAATAGCCAACATGAGCTTGTTGGGATACGATGTCCGTTCCTCATTTGAAGGACGCGGATCCTTGGAAGCTGCCAGCATGGGGGTGAAGATATTCCCTGGTGAAATGGCGATGCGTTGCAATATCATCTGCATCGAGCATGGTCTGATCAAAAATCATTCGGCAGGTCATATTTCCAACAAAGAGGCTGGAGAATTGATCCGCTTTCTGGAAGAAAAAATGGGCTCGGATACGGTGAAATTTCATGAAGGGATTTCCTATCGTCATCTGTTGGTGATAAAAGGTGGAAACAAATTCCTGAATTGTACCCCACCACATGATGTGCCTGGTATGCCATTTAAGGATGTGATGATTAAAGCGTTGATACCTGAGGCTCAGGCAACGGCTGATGAATTGAACCGGTTGATTATCCGGTCTCAGGAATTGCTTGCCGACCATCCGATCAATCTGAAACGTATCGCTGCGGGAAAAGATCCAGCCAATAGCATCTGGCCTTGGTCTCCAGGTTACAAACCGATGATGAAGACCTTGATGCAACAGTTTCCGCAAATCAAGACCGGTAGTGTCATTTCTGCCGTTGATTTGATTAAGGGCATTGGTATTTATGCAGGGCTCGAGTCCATCGATGTGGCTGGTGCTACCGGCCTTTATAATACCAATTACGAAGGTAAAGCTGAGGCTGCCGTTGCTCAATTACGGAAAAAGGATTTTGTCTTTTTGCACTTAGAAGCTTCTGACGAAGCCGGACATGAAGGTGATGTAGACCTTAAAATCCGTACCATTGAATTTCTGGATAAGCGCATTGTCGGACCGATTTTCGAAGCTGTCAAAAACTGGGACGAACCGGTGACGATAGCTGTTTTGCCGGATCATCCGACTTATTGCCGTACAAGAACACATGTGCAAGAGGCTGTGCCTTTTCTGATTTACAAGCCTGGTGTGACACCTGATGTAGTAAAAGTATACGATGAGTTCTCTGTTCTTCAAGGTTCTTATGGCTTGTTGAAGGATAATGAATTTATTAAAGCTTTATTTGAATAAAACAATTTCCCATGCAATATTACAGTACCAATAAGAAAGTTGCTCCGGTATCCCTTCAGAAAGCCGTTATTGACGGTTTGGCGGGCGATAGGGGGCTATATATGCCTGAGCGCATACCCGTTTTGCCTGCATCATTTTTTGATGAAATTGACACCCTGAGTTTTCAGGAAATGTCTTACAAGGTGGCTGATGCCTTCTTTGGAGAGGACATTGAACCCGAAATCCTGAAGGCGATTGTTTATGATACACTGAGCTTTGATACTCCGTTGGTGAAGGTGAAGGAAAACATCTATAGCCTGGAATTGTTTCACGGTCCGACGTCCGCATTCAAGGATGTAGGTGGCCGTTTTATGGCTCGCCTGCTGGCCTATTTCATCAAAAAACAAGGTCAGAAAGAGGTGAATGTGCTGGTCGCTACATCAGGAGATACCGGAAGTGCCGTTGCCAATGGTTTCCTCGGAGTGGAAGGCATTCAGGTCTATGTGCTCTATCCAAAAGGTTTGGTCAGTGAAATACAAGAGAAGCAATTCACAACACTGGGTCAAAACATTACAGCTGTGGAAGTGGACGGAACATTTGATGATTGTCAGGCTTTGGTGAAATCTTCCTTCATGGATGCAGACCTCAAGGCTCATATGGATTTGACTTCGGCAAATTCTATCAATGTAGCCCGCTTTCTGCCTCAGTCTTTTTATTATTTCTATGCTTATGCTCAACTGAAAAAGATTGACAAAGCAGATTCTATGGTGGTATGTGTACCAAGTGGAAACTTTGGAAACATCACTGCCGGTTTGTTTGCCAAAAGGATGGGCTTACCTATCAAACATTTCATTGCCTCCAACAATAGAAATGATATTTTCTTTAAATATCTGAAAACGGGCGAATACTTACCCAAGCCTTCGGTCTCTACCATTGCCAATGCCATGGATGTAGGTGATCCGAGCAATTTTGCACGTATCCTTGATTTATATGAAAATTCCCATGAAGCCATCTGTGCCGATATCAGTGGCGCTACTTATGATGATTCGCAAATTGCAGATACACTGAAGAATGTTTATACTGAAACCGGTTACCTGCTTGACCCTCATGGTGCTTGTGGTTACCGTGCTTTGGTTGATCAAATCAAGCCCGGACAGATTGGTGTATTTCTTGAAACGGCTCATCCTGCCAAATTCAAGGATACTGTTTCTGAAATCATTGGAGCTGAAGTGAAAATTCCGGAACGTCTCCAGGCATTTATGAAAGGACAGAAGCTTTCCGTTCCCATGAGCAAGGATTTCGAGAGCTTCAAAAACTATTTGCTGGTGAAATAATTGTTCTGGATTTTTAAATGTCAGAAATGAAATCAGACTCCATTCAAAACTTCGATAACGAATCAGACTATCTTATGAACCGTTTGATCAGAATAATTCCACCCCAAATAGCCATGGGGTAGATAAACCAGACAAATGCAAAATGATTGGTTTGATTATTTAGAATAGCCAATACCACACTGATAAGAAGGTATGTGGCTATTTCTTTTTTGTTGAACTTGGTTTTCATTACAGATTGATGACCATCTTTTTGTTTGCATTGAAAATAAAGTTGCATTTTTTGAAACTAGGAGGGCCGGTATAACCTTTGGCATCATTGCTGAATCCGTATTTTTCCAAAGGAATGCCAAAAAGGCCTGTGTCCAGCTTTTTATTCATATTTTCATCCTGAAATAAGGATATGGCATAGGTGCCTTTTGGTAAGTCATTTATGGTAATGGTCATTGTTTTTCCTGTCACTTTTTCACAGACGCCGTATGAAGTTTCTTTAAGAAAAGTCTTGGCTGACTTGTAAAAACCGATGTACATATCACCCTTGACTTTTTCGATGCCTTTGATTTCCAAGGTGAAAGTTTGAGAATAAGCCGTAAAGCATGTTGTTAACGCAAAGGCCATGGCCACTAAAAATTTCTTTTTCATTTGATAAAAGTTTTAAAGAGTATTTAATTGATTATTTATTTTGGATGCATTGAATGTGAGAAGGAGTGTCAAGTAAAAAAAACGTTTGGATGGTGTCGTTTCAGCCATGTATTTATTTTGGTAGGTAGAACCAGTATATCCATATATATTATTGCTGCCCAGTACATTTTGGCAGGAAAAATGGATGATTGTATTGTTAAATGGCAAATAGGAGAGATTTAAGGTCAGACTGTTTCTGAAAGGTGTTTTCATCAGGGTATTACTGCCGTTAATCATGACATCTCCATATGAGCCTGATTCAATATAATAACCAGCCCCCAGCAAGGATTTGATGGGTGAGAGCCAATACTTCAGGTCAAACTTGAATAAATGTCCTGATATCAGGTCGGGCATTCTGCTCTGACTAAAAGATTGGTGCAACCTTTTGGAGTCTATGTATGAATAGGACAACCAATACTCAAGCAGACTGACATATCCCTTCAGGAATACATCCATTCCGTAAGCATATCCGTTCCCCTTGTTGTTTAGGTTGGTATCGAATAACATTCCTTCATCATAAGTAATCAGTTTCCTGTATTGCTTGTAATAGGTATCCACCTGAATTTTGCTTCTCCTTTTTGCATAGGCATAGGTAAGCGTTGCATTGTCGGATCTTGTAAAATCTAGAGTCTTGTTTAATTTCAGATAATCATAGTCTGGGTTTTGATAATAGGTCCCTGCTGAAAATGACAGGATGTGATTGTCATTGAATTTGTGCGAGGCGTATAGTCTTGGTGCCAGGTTGTATTTATCAATGCAGGAGGCATATTCTGCTCTTAATCCAAGTGAAAGGCATGTCTTGTCAATCGGATTAAATGCTACTTGATAGAAATTGGATATCAGTAAGTTGGTGAGGTCTGAATCATAGGTGTTGACAAAGACGTAATTCTGGTCGAATTTTGAATGGAATGCCTCAAATCCTACTGTGTAAGTGAACCGACCTTTTTTGTGTTCAAAAAAGATTTTGTTGTGATTAAAAAGCACATCGGTTTGTACGCTGTCTCCCTGAAGGCTCACGTCCGTTCCAAGAAAATGATCGATGGTAAGATTGGATCCGAAAAATAATTTTGAGTTCTTGCTGATGATATAATTCCAGGTGGTTTGTCCCCAAACATAGGTTTCAGAAACATCGTTGTTGAAAAGGATAGAGTCAATATCGCGGTGGGCATAGTCAACGGATGATTTACTGAAGGAAAATTGTGTCTTGACTTTCAGCTTTTTGGAAAGGTTGAATATTCCGAGAAAATTTCCTGAGATATCTTCATAATATTTATTCCAATGGTAATCATCTTTAAATATCCGACCATAAGGTTGCATATTGGTATAAGCCAATCCCATATATATCTGTGAATGTTTGGTGGAACTGACAATGGCTCCATCCACCCCTGTTGAAGACAGATACAAATTGATTTGTTGATCCAGTATGTCTTTGGTATTCAGCGAGAGCAATCCGGACAGGGCTTGTCCGTACTCACTACCATAACCTCCTGCCTGAAGTGCCACCCCTTGAAACATATTGGGAGAGAATCTGCCCCGGACTGATACGTTTTTTTGGGACAGCGTGTATGGGTTATAAACCATCATTCCGTCCACGAACGTTTTTGATTCATCCGATGATCCTCCCCTGATATATAGTTTGCCGTCATTTCCCGGACTTTGTGCACCTGGAATGATTTTCAGGACTCCCAGGATATCTCCGAATGCAGTCGGGCTGGTGTAAACTTCAAAAGGATTTATTTCAACTTTTTGGGCGGCATAATTATTTATTTTACCGTGGCGGTCGCTCCTGACAACGATTTCATCTATGTTAACAGATTCTTTAATCAATGTAATCTTTTGGATATCTCCGGACTTTACAAAAACTTCAGTCTGCTCATATCCGATGGCGGAAAAACACAAAATGGTTGAATCGGGATTCTCTGAATCACTTATGGAATAGGCTCCTTTGTCGTCAGAAAATGTTTCCGTATGGTGACCTTTGATATATACCCGTACGTTATCAATGGGGATTCCTTCATTGTTGACAATGATGCCTGACAGATTGATACCGTTATGCATCAGCAGGAGCGATAGCGAAAGAAAGAGGGCATTGGTCATAAAGTGACATTTGTTTTTAGGATGATATCCATTAACGTTTCTGTTCCATTTCTCTGAATAGGGTAGGATATATAGTATTTTGAATCAAATACATATTTGTCCTGTTTGATGGAGATCAGCGTAAAGCGATTTTCATCGTAATTGTTTATTGACACAAATTCTTTGTCCTCTACAGGTGGTGTCAAATGCTCATGCCAAGAATGAATATATACCCAGCATTCCCATTTGTGTAGATTCCCGCAAAGTAAATAATTTTCTAATACATTGTAAAATAATATCAACATATTTTTACCATTATGTTTAAATATTTTTGGATTTTCAATGTAAAATTCAATATTGATACAGACATCATTTCGTATATCACTGTCTATTATTACATTATAAATTGGGATATTGAACATTTCGGCAAACATGAAGACGCCTTTTCTGACCCATAATTCTTTTCCTAAAAAACAGACTTGTTCAAAACGTTTTGGGTCAATGTTTTGTTTATTCCCAATATTTCCGTCAGGGAAAAGCAAGAAAACTGTTTTAGGATCAATCTTTTTGTCGGATAAAATTTCAGCCAATGTCAACATGGAATTGAAATCTTCTGCACCAATATATCTGACATCTGAATGCTTTCCAAATTGATGGTCCATCGCTTTGACATAAAAATCCAGGTTGTCCCTGTTTTGGTTGATGATACCGTTCGAAGCGATGATGTATACGGTAAATCTGTTGTATATCAGATAATTAACCAATGATTTGTAGGACGAATAATGAAAAGAGCTGATAATAAATGGTTTTTGGGGAGAAGCGATGTCGTCCTTGAATCTTTTTGAAAGTTGTTCATCGTTGCTTTTGATCTTTATGATTTCCGGTAATAAAAAGGTGTGGCTTCGAAGTTCGTTGATATCCCTGTTTCGAAGGTACAGCTTATACAGTTCGTAATCAGTCGTTGAATCATGGCCTAAATCCCAACGATAGAGTGCTGCGCGAAATACGGCAAAAGAAAAGTCAGAGGATTGGTCCGGATAAATTTTCCCCATAATTTCCTGCAAATCTTGATAGTATATGTTTATGTCGTAGATGGCTTTGCATTTGTCGGGCATCGTGCAATAACCATCATTGATCATTCTATCAATCATTTTTTGATAGTCTTCCATAAATAGTTTTGGATAAATAGATTAGAAACAATAAATAGGGCATTGCCAAAAAAATGGCTCTGAAAATGATATCCATTCCGAGGTCATCTTGCAATGAATAGATGATGTCCGGAAAGTACCTGGCATTTGAAATGAGGAAGTATGAAGCCGTCAACCAGATTGATAGGATGGCCAGAAGACGTATTGCCGCATAGACAGATAATGCGGTCGTAATATTCTTTAAAAATTTGATTTTTGAAACCGGAGTTTTCAG
>JALNXZ010000292.1 GCA_023230125.1 Bacteroidales bacterium
AATTGCGCATTAATTTCGCTTCCAACTTGATCCAATACTCACCACCGACATATTTGAAAGCATTTTCGACCAACGGAAACAAAAGCAGTGAATGTATTTTCTGATCCTTTAACAGTGGATCGAAAGCAATATCCAGCCTAAGAGTTTCTTTTGTGCGTACTTTTTGCAACTCAACATAGGTCAGGATAAAATTGAGTTCTTGCTCAACGCGGACAGTTTGATTGACATCATAAAGTTGATAGCGCAACAATTCGGAAAGTTGTTCGATGGTTTTCCTTGGAGTCTCATTGGCCTCATCTATTTGGAAATAAATCGTATTCAAGGCATTAAACAGAAAATGAGGATGGAACTGCGCTTTCAAATACTTGAGTTCTGTTTCCATCTGTGTATTGATAGCCTCTTGAGTTTTCAATTTCTGGTCTACATAGGCGTTCAGTATCTGATTACCCCGAAGAATAGAATAAGCTATAATCAAGAGCAGCGAAAACACAATACTGGCTATGACAAAATCTTCTATTCCCGGAGGATCTTTCGTGAAGAAATGAATAAGAGCTAAAAGAGGATTAATGACAACAAGTCCCAATACCAAGATGCTCAGATATTCGAACAATAACTTTTTCAGGGTTAGTTTGCCTATTCTTTGAGCATTTATTCGAAGAAATAAATAGGTGATGGCTTGAAATATATAAGAAAAAACTACGGCAAACAGTATTTCAATCAAATTCAAGGGAAGTGGCCTTTGCCAGAACTTTGCACCCGTAGGAACATCGCTGACCAGTCTTATGCCAATCAGAACCAGGGCTCCAAAGATCACAGGGGAAATCCAAAACCAGATCGTCCGCTTTTTCATGTTCGCTATTAATGAATCAATTACAAATTAACCCTTTTTGAATCATAAAACCGGCTTCCTTCTCCATTTTTTTTTGCGTCAGAACCTTTTTTGAATCTATATGAAAAAGATACACCAAAAATGGAACGGTCTTGAAACTCTTCTGTTGAAGCCCGACTACTGCTTAAATTTAATTCTCCCCTGAATTTATTGGAGTTGAACCAATCATTTGAAAAAATGTTGAGCGTAGCATTTCCGTGACACAAATTCTTTTTAAGGCCTCCCGAAATTTGCCAAACGGGCAGGATATCAATTTGTCCGAAGGCCATCTTTCCGTTGTAAAAGCCACTGATTTCAGCCGACCAACTCCATGGAAGACTTATCCGGTTATTGAGCCCAAATTGGAGGTTTGCCTTTTTGTTCTGAAGGTTAGTGCCATTCTCTTCCCATTTGTAGGCCTTCTCGGTTATCCCCCAGTTTATACCGGACTTTAGCCAACGGGCAACAGAAATTTGTCCGACGTTACCCTGGAAACCAAATGAACGGTAAGATGCCATATTGGTTGGCATGACGTACAACCGTTTTGAATTTTCCTTGATCTGATATGATTTGACGATGGCTTTTTCAGTATTGCTGAGAAACAGACTGAAACTGTAATTCTTTCGAATCAGGTAAGAAAAAACAAAGCGATCTGTGTATTGGGGTTTCAATGCCGTATTACCCTGTACATAAGTATAGGTATCGAAAATATAGACAAATGGATTTAAATAGCTGTAATTAGGACGATCCACCCTTTTTAGATAGATAAAATCCAAGGAGTTCTTATTCTGTAATTGATATCCCAAACTGATATTTGGAAAAAGGTTTGTATACGTTCTGGAAACAAATGTTCCTTTGATGTTGGTATTTTCTATTCGGATACCGGCATTGATCAGAAAAGCCGTTCTATGTATTCTTGTACTTGCGTAAAAAGCATTAATATTTTCCTTATAAAGAAATTGACTATTCAGAGACTCATCGGCCAACCATCTATCATTAATCTTATTGTCGTACTTGGAAGTGTTATCTATGTCCACAAAATCTGTCTTCGCTCCAGCCTCAAAACGAAGTTTGTCTGAAATGGGCCATATCAAGTCAACGCGCCCGGAACATATTCCAATTATTCCGTCCTTTTGGCTTCTCGAACTAACCTGTGATGAGGGGCCAACCTGCCTGGAAAATATATCATCGTGTTCTTGGTTTTCTTTCACTATATAGCGCAATCCATCCAATGAAGCTCTTAATTCTTTTCCGAGGGAATCAATCTTATACCGGAAGCCAAGGGTCGAAATGAGATTATTCCTGATATTGGTGTTATCAGTGCTTGAACGGATGGTCGAATCGTTCTGACCCACAATGGTATAAAAATACGAACTGAGAGTACCATTTTCTATTCGATTGGAGACATTTCCTTTGACTGCAAATTCAATTGTTGTTTTCGGGCTGACGAAATAATCCAAGCCGACATTAAAGTATGAATTTCTATCTTGGCGTTTCCTATAGGAGTTCTGATTGAAGGTGATGTCTCCAACCGATGTGGTTTCCATAAAATCCCTGAAAGTGGTTAAATCGATAAAGTCATGACCTTTGTAATAACCATACATTCCGTAAAAATTTAATTTATTTCGATGAAGGTTGAGAGAAAGATTGTCGCTCATTCTGCTGTATTTACCTTGCTCGTAGTTTGTATTAATAGACATATTGAAGCCCTTTTCCCGATTTTTTTTGGTGTAAATGTCTATTATACCCCCACTCCCACTTGCATCATATTTAACGGAAGGATGCTTAATCAGTTCCACCCTCTCCAGAGAAGATGCCGGAATGGACATCAGATAATTCAAAAGCTCAGTACCTCCAAGATAGGATGTTTTGCCATCAATCAATACGCTGACCCCAGATTCTCCGTTCAATAAGATTGATCCATCACTGCCAATGATTACACCGGGTAAATTTTTCAATACAGAGAAGGCATTCCCGGAAGAAGTGAGGGGAGAATTTCCGACATTAATA
>JALNXZ010000293.1 GCA_023230125.1 Bacteroidales bacterium
AGAGTCATCCGGCTAAACGCCTGTTTAAATTTCTACTATTGTAGATAATTCCACATTGGTTTGATTGACAAAACACCATGCTACATTATTGCAGTATGTTCCAAAATGGAACATACTGCCGAAGACGGGAAGCCCCATTTTATGGAAGTATATAAAACGGGGTATCTATGCTTGCCAGATAACCGTATTGTGACTTTTAACTGGATAAAGGATTGTTATATTGCGGATTTTTTAATGATTGAAGTGTACGAATGCTATTTGATTTATTATGCATAATTAGTTCCTATGTTTGAAAAATAAAATGATCAGATAAATAGCCAATAGTGGCTCCATTAAAAGCCAGAAAGATCAAGATCAAAAGCGTTAATCTTAAAGCCTCTTGGAAACTAAAAGCAAAACTTTCGAGTACAAAATTTGAGTGTTACAATCCGAATACACATCAGAAGCGGATTTACTGATATTGGAAGTGAACTTTGATTTACATCTGTGTTTTTTCAGACAAGAGAGGCGTACTTTTTGTGATAATCTCCTCCAAAATACTTTCGGCACATTGTTTTTCCAACCCTACCTCAGCAGCCAGGGCAAGTATATCGGAACGGGTTGGTTCGCCTTTGCCATTAATGGTTGTAGTGTGGTAGCCGTTAAATCCGTTGCTTGGCAGCAGGTCGTAAGCAGGTGATAAGTACTAGCTTCCGTGGCTGTATTGAAACAAGAAATTCTTGGTGTGGTCGTCGTGGTTGGATATCACAACATTGAAAACCATCAAGCGGAACATGTCGGTAACTTGCTCCATGTCTTTGGTGAGTTGTAACGTCAATTTTAGCAGCAGGGAATAGTCAAGACTCGGAATCCGATAATCCGCGAGATAGACTTCCAGCAGATCAATCTTATCCATTTTTACTTCCTCTTTTGCGTTGGCTTTCAGCTTTTTTATTGACCAAATCATCCATGCTTTGGTAGTTTTGCCTGGCAAAAAGCGTCGAGAGATCATCTTCCGCTCCTAGCGCAATGGCAATCATCACCAATCCACGAAGCGACACTTCCCCTTTGGATTCAAATCTGCGATATGTTGCAAGAGGCATGCCTGCTTTTGATGCAACAAACTTCTGAGTCCAATTCAACTCCAATCGCCTTTGTTTAACTCGTGAAGCTAAAGCGGAAAGAATTGAAGCAGGTGTTTTGTCAATAAGTGATAATATAGTACTATTTATCCCGTCATTCATAGCTCAAGTGATATTATGTTATCACTACAAAGATAGTATAATTAGTTCAAATAGCATTTAAAATGTCCATAAAACGACATATATTAAAGATGGAAACATCATTAAAAGCTATAACTAAATGATGTGATGCACTAAACGTTCCGAAAAGCAAACGGAAGGGCAGCGGCTTGGCCGATGTCATTTCACTTTCTTCATCACCTGCCAGATAAAGAAACCGATCAGCATCAAGTAAGCACCCAATGAGACCCATTCCGAACCGGCAGAAGCCATCCAGTCAGCCATCACCCAGTTCGCGCCCAAGAAACGGATGGCGGCACTGACCACCCCCATCAAGGCACCACCGGCAATGAAACCGGATGCAATCAGCGTACCTTTGTCTTTGCGTTCTTCATTCACTTTCTGATCTTTGGTGCGCGTGGAAACATACCATTGGATGGCTCCACCCACCAATAACGGCAAGTTCAGATCCAGGGGAATAAACATTCCCAAAGCAAAGGCCAGGGCCGGGACATGGAAAAAGGTCAGGATGACAGCCAACAATGCTCCTACTCCGTATAAATACCATGGAGCAGAGGTGCCCGACATCAGCGGGTCAATGACAGCAGCCATGGCGTTTGCCTGCGGAGCGACGAGTGCACCGTCACCGACAAAGCCATAGGTTTTGTTTAAGATCAGGATAACGCCACCGACCGTAGCGGCGGAGACCAAGGTTCCGAGAAATTTCCATTTTTCCTGAGTCGCCGGTGTTGAACCCAACCAGTATCCGATTTTCAGATCGGTGATAAAACCACCGGCCATGGAAAGAGCCGTACAAACGACACCGCCCATGATCAAGGCGGAAACGATACCGCTGGAGCCTTTCAGACCGACAGCGACCATGATGACAGAAGCCAAAATCAAGGTCATCAAGGTCATGCCGGAAACAGGATTGGTACCCACGATGGCAATGGCGTTTGCGGCAACGGTGGTAAACAGAAAGGCGATGATGCCGATCACTAAAATGCCGACCACGGCATACAACAGATTAAAATGCATCACACCAAAGAAGAAAAAGGCAAAAACAGCCAACAAAGCGACAACAACCCCAATGGCAACAATTTTCATCGGGAGGTCCCTTTGGGTACGGGTATCCACTTTTTTTACCTGTGACTTATCTCCTTTCAGCTCTCGAGATGCCACGCCTACTGCAGACTTGATGATACCCCAAGATTTGATGATGCCGATGATGCCGGCCATGGCGATACCCCCGATACCGATGTGGCGGGCATAGCTGCTGAATATCACTTCGGGGGACATGCCTTTCACGGAGTCCACAATGGCGGGATTCAGCCACTGTAAAGTACCATCGTTCATTTGGCCGAGGATGGGGACGATGATCCACCATACCAAAGCGGAACCGGCACAAATGATTGCTGCGTATTTCAGGCCGACAATATAGCCCAAACCAAGAATGGCCGCACTCGTATTGATCTTAAAGACAGCCTTGAATTTATCGGCTATTTCGGCTCCGTAAGGAAGAACCCGGGAAGTGAAAGCTTCACTCCATGCTCCGAAGGAGGCAACCACAAAATCAAAAAGTCCACCTACAAGACCGGCTATCAGAAGCGGCTTGGCCTGGCTCCCACCCTTCTCGCCC
>JALNXZ010000294.1 GCA_023230125.1 Bacteroidales bacterium
CCGGGCATTTTCACTCTTTAGGAAAAGTTTGTAGGAAAGCAGGAATAATGCAGAGAAAAACAACAAGGGTGCATCCGGTGTCGTTACAAAACCCAAGGCGGCAAACATCACCAAAGATGCGGAGATGATAAAAAAAGTACAAACTTTCCGGTTGGACGCTTCCTTCTCGTCAATCATTTTCCAAACAAGCCACAACGTCCCGATCTGAGCCAACACAGTCATGAACCGAACACCCAGATTTCCACAGAAAAGCAAAGAACTTAGAAAGTTAAAGACAGCAACCATGGGCGGATGATCAAAATATCCCCATGCCAGACGTTGTCCCCAAAGAGCATAATAAGATTCGTCGTTGGACATTCCGGTAAAAACAGCCTGCAACAAGTTCATGACAAACCATGCGGTCAGCATCAGAAGAAAAGTGTTTTTAGCGGATAGTTCTTTGGAAGGGATATGCATATCGGTTTTTCATCAATTTTTTATTCTACGCATAAAAAGCAGCGCAAAGATAAAGAAAAGATTCATGAGTTTAAACCTGATATTTCTTTTACCAATCAAGTTAAAAATTGAATTTGAATAGCTGGCGTTTCATCAAAATCCAACATGGAATTGATGGGTTTTGCCAACGTGTATCGTTTCAAGTCAGAAGGTGTGATATGTGCCATATCAATTTGATATTCAGACAATAGGAGCTGACGTTTGGTTCCGTTCAGCAAAAAAGTATCTGGTGTCACCCAATGTTTACCGTCAAAAAAAACAATATTTGAATAGGAGGTGTCAGTAATACAACCGTTTTTGACAATCAGGATATCATCAGCCTGTCCTTTTTTTGCCAGCAAATGATTTATTTCCTGACGATTCTCATATTTGTATTTGTAGTCTATTTTATTATCTTCCACCAATTGAAGTCTCTTGACCCGTTTTGGTATATACAATTGGAATTCAACAGACTCGATTTCCATATTGTAAAGTACCCGACATTTATATATGTTATCCTGCAAAGATTCTGGAACTACAATAAGCTGCTGCAAATCCACATAATCATTCCTTCCGAACAACTGTGCCCTTGCTTCATTGAATCGCCTGTTATGCCATTCAATATTTTGTAATTGTCTATTTTTAAGCTTAATGCTTTCGATTAACCGGTACATATATTTTCTTTAGCATTTCCTGATATTCGTCTTCAAGGTTACTGAATGCTGTAATTCCTCCTCCGCTTTTGTACACAAAACCATTTTCAGTCTTTTCGATAAAGCGAATCATTACTGCACTGTCTAGGTTCTTCCCGTCAAAAACGCCAAAAACACCTGTATAATATCCCCTTTCATAAGTCTCTATCTCACGAATAATGGCAACGGTCTTGCTTTTGGGAGCTCCTGTCACTGAACCTGCTGGCAGCAGTTTAAAAAGGATGTCACCAATATGTGCACAGTAATCATCAGGGAGATCGCCATCGATTTCGGAGCTAACTTGGAGCAAACGGCCTGTATCGGTGATAATTTCTTCCATATAGCGAAAACGAGATACCCGCACATTTTCTGCCACCATGCTCAAATCATTCCGAATCAAATCCACGACAGTGGAGTGTTCCGCTTTTTCCTTGGTATTGTTTAAAATTATTTCAACGGCATTTGGCAAAGTTGCATCAATGGTACCTTTCATGGGAAAAGAGGCGATAATACCATTTTCTATCTTGACAAAAGTTTCAGGAGAAAAAACCATAAACTGGTCTCTGTACAGTAATTTGTACTTTGACCTCACTTGATTGTAGATTTCCTGTAGTCCGCAGTTCAAATGAATGGGAGTCTCACAAGTAAGGTTTACTAAAAAGCTGTTACCTCTCCTGATATCTAAAACAACTCGTTCGAACTGTGCAGCATAAGATGTATGAGAATAGCCATTGTGAAAAATAGATATATCTCCTTCTTTCTCAACATGCTGTACTTTCGTGATTGAAACGCCTTGCATCTCCAGTTGAATAAGAGACTGCTCCATTTCTTCGAGAAGTATGACCAAAGGCTTGTTTTCCAGAAAATCCACCATAAAGAAAAAAGGGCGCTGCTCCTTACCTAACTGATTCATCAAAAAGATAGCTTTCTCCATGAGTGGTTCCCTATTTATATCATATCACTTCACCCCAATTAACATCTTCCCGTTGATTCTCCATTTCCATCAGGATTTCTTCATCACCAGATAATACCAGACTCCATCGTTCTTTCCCATTGTATAGGTCAGCTAGATGAACAAATTATTCGTCACATTCAGGAGTATCAGCTCCGGCACCTTATGACCATTGAATTTCTTGACCAATCCCTTTCGTTTGGATGTCTTGTATTAGGGAATCAGCTTGTTTCCGTCATTCAACAAAGTAGCAATAACCTTGTTCTCCAACGCTGTTTGTCCATATACCTCATCAGATGCCTGACCTATAAAAAGGAAGAATATAAAAAATCGGAGAAACCTCATGACTAAACAACATCGGAAATGGGAAAAGTTCATCGCCTTTTTTGTCCTATCTTTGTTGGCTCGTAAAATACCGATTCATAAACAATGCCTGATATTGAATGGATACCGTCCAATATGCCCAGTTGTGCACACCGGGACGGGTCATGAAATCATGAGGAATGTTTCGTTCCAACAATTTTTCATGAAGATTTAAATTCACCTTGTAAAAGAAATCTTCAGACCCGCAATCAATAAATATGGCCAATCTGTTTGGTGTCAAAAGATGCAAGAGATTGATGACCGTATTATTCTCCCAATTATCAGGGTACTCCGAATATTTACCCAAACATTTCTCCAGATCCCAATTTTTGGGAAAAGGACGAATGTCAACGCCCCCGCTCATGCC
>JALNXZ010000295.1 GCA_023230125.1 Bacteroidales bacterium
TTAGCTTTATATTTCGGATGTTCATGAATATATTCTACAATAGCCCAGGCAAGAGAAATGCCGTCATAGGTACTGGTTCCGCGACCCAATTCATCAAAAAGAACCAGACTATGCTGGGAAATATTGTTCAAAATATCGGCGGCCTCATTCATTTCAATCATAAAAGTGGATTCTCCGGAAGAAATATTGTCTGAAGCTCCTACCCTTGTGAAAATCTTGTCAACAAGGCCGATTTCTGCAGAATCTGCAGGAACAAACGAACCTATCTGAGCCATCAGGACAATCAGTGCCGTTTGTCTCAACAAAGCCGATTTACCGGCCATATTGGGTCCGGTAATAATGAGAATCTGTTCTGAATGGCTGTCCAAATAAATATCATTGGCAATGTAGGGTTCTCCGGCCGAAAGCTGTTTTTCGATGACCGGATGACGCCCTTGTCTGATGGTGATGGCATCACCCTCTATCACCTGTGGTCGAAAATACTTGTTTTCAACAGCCACTTTGGCAAAACAGAGTAAACAATCCAATTGCGCTATTTGAACTGCATTTTTTTGAATGTCAGACATATAAGCCGTAAGATCGGAAACCAGGTCATTAAAGAGGGTCAATTCGAGTGCTGCAATTTTTTCTTCAGCTCCCAATATCTTTTCTTCATATATTTTCAATTCCTGAGTAATATAACGTTCTGCATTGACCAACGTCTGCTTGCGTATCCATTCTTCCGGAACCTTGTCTTTCTGAGAATTACTTACCTCGATATAATAGCCGAAGACATTGTTGTAACTTATTTTCAAACGGTTAATACCCGTCCTTTCCGTTTCGCGTTCCTGAATGCCGGTCAGATAATCTTTACCGGAGGTTGACAATGTCCTTAACTCATCGAGATCTGCATTGACCCCATTTCGGATCACCTCTCCCCTGTTCAGTGCAATTGGTGGGGTATCAACTATTTCTCTTTGTATTCTGTCTCTGATTCCGGGACAAGGATTCAGTTGATCGATCAAGTTCATCAAAGCCTTGAAACCCGCATCTTCCATTTCTTCTGACAGGTCGGAAGAATCATTTTGAGCCTTCACTTTCAAACAAGCCTGCTTGATTTCATCAATGGCTTGTAAGGATGTTTTCAGGTAAACGAGTTCACGCGGAGATATTCTTCCAACGGATATTTTAGAAACAATGCGTTCCAAATCACCGATTTGCGCCAATTTTTCATTGATAAAATCACGCAATGACGGATTTTTGAAAAAGTATTCCACAATATCCTGACGTTCTGTGATAGCTTTGACATCCTTCAGGGGAAAAAGCAACCAGCGACGCAACAAGCGTCCGCCCATGGAACTTTGTGTCTTATCAAGCACACTCAGTAAACTTTTTCCGCCATCATTCATGGCATCACAAATTTCCAGACTTCGGATGGTATATCTGTCCAATCGTACAAAACGATCTTCTTCAATTCTTGAAATGCTTTGGATATGGTCTAACTGAGTATGCTCGGTCATATCCATATAATATAGAATAGCTCCTGAAGCAATGATGGCAAATGGCATGTTTTGAATACCAAAACCTTTCAGATTTTTGGTTTGAAATTGTTTCAAAAGCCGGTTCATGGCAGAATCTTCCGTGAAAACCCAATCTTCCAATTCGAATTTTGCTCCGGAATGGTGAAAATACTGCACAAAAAGGCTTCTTTTAGCCCTTTCATAAAGAACTTCCTTTGGCGCAAAAGAATTCAGCAACTTATCAACATATTCAAAAGAACCTTCGGCAGTCAAAAATTCACCGGTTGAAATATCAAGCAAAGCCAATCCGGCTTTATATTTATCGATATGCAAACTGGCCAAAAAGTTATTTTCTTTTTGACTAAGGATATTTTCATTGGTAGAAACACCAGGTGTAACAAGCTCCGTTATACCCCGTTTCACTAATTTCTTGGTCATTTTCGGATCTTCAAGCTGATCACAAATGGCAACCCTTCTTCCCGCCCTGACCAATTTTGGTAAAAAATTATCCAATGCATGATGTGGAAAACCGCACATTTCTATCGGCCCGGCCTCACCATTTGACTTTTTGGTCAATGCAATACTTAAAATATCAACAACTTCAAGAGCATCTTTACCGTATGCTTCATAAAAGTCACCGACACGAAATAAAAGAACAGCATCCGGATGTTTGCTTTTCATCTCGAAATACTGTTTGATCAATGGGGTATTCTCAATAATCTTCGTCAAAATTCTTGTGTAATAATATATACAAATATAAAAAAAAGCCCGTTCATAAGTTGTGTTTGAGTGTGGATAACTTTTCAAAAAAAGTTATAAAAGATATTTGTCGAAACAACATCCAAAATGATTAAACAGGAATGAACATTTTAAACAGCAATTATGAACAAAAAATATGAATAAATCTATAAACATCGCCTTTTTTACAGAATAACCATTTATATATATATTATTGATTATAAAAATAATAACAATGCTATTCAAGTTGAAATATGGTTGATAAACTCATTTTTCTATTCATAACTCAAATTTTAAAAATTTTTTGAAAAAGTATTAAACAGAATGAACAGTCTATTATATTCATCTCTTTTTTTTAAATTTACTTAAATAAAAAAGAATAATAAAAGAGATGTTTGTTACTTACATTTCAAGGCTTTTTCAATTGATTAAAAAAAGACCATAAAACGATACCTGTCGCTACTGATACATTCAATGAATGTTTGGTTCCCATTTGAGGAATTTCAAGACAAGCATCACAATGATCAACGACACATTGTTGAACACCTTTTACTTCATTTCCCAATACAACAGCATATTTTTTATTTGTATCCAATTTTAA
>JALNXZ010000296.1 GCA_023230125.1 Bacteroidales bacterium
GCCTTACCAACGATTTCTTTGCGCTGTTTGCCGATATCCTGTAGTTCCGATTCATATTTTTCGGTCAGTTCGGTCAGTTTCTTTTCCTGAAGTCGAATATTCTGGCGTTTCTTTTCCCAGTAACGCTTGTCCCTGACAATGTCTTGCAGAAACTTGTCCATGTCAATGTAGTCGGAACCAACCTTGGAGGATGCATCTGAAATCACATCCTCCGACAATCCAATCTTTCTGGCAATTTCAATCGCAAAAGAACTGCCCGGACGGCCAATCTCCAGGGTGAAAAGCGGGCGCATCTCATTCCTGTCATAAAGCATGGCTCCGTTGATCAGTCCATCGTGGCCATCGGCAAAATGTTTGAGGTTGCTGTAATGTGTGGTGACGATTCCGTAAGATTCCTGTCGGTTAAACCTATCTAGACATGCCTCTGCAATGGCTCCGCCAATTTTGGGCTCCGTACCTGAACCAAACTCATCAATCAGAAAAAGGGTTTTGGCCTGACAGTTTCGCAGAAAAAATTTCATGTTCATCAAATGCGAACTATAGGTGCTCAAATCGTTTTCGATGGATTGTTCGTCGCCGATATCTATGAAAATCCGTTCAAACCAACCGGTTCTTGAATTTTCATGAAGCGGTATCATGAGCCCGCATTGGAGCATATACTGCAAAAGTCCGACTGTTTTGAGGCAAACAGATTTTCCACCGGCATTGGGGCCGGATATAATCAAAATCCGGTTGATCTCGTTAAGGGTAATGTTGAGTGGAACTATCTGCTTTTGCTGTTTGCGCAGCGAGAGAAACAACAAAGGGTGAACGGCACGATCCCATTCCAGGCATGGGGCATCATCCATCCTGGGTTTGATGGCTCCCAAATTGATGGATAGCCTGGCTTTTGCACGTACAAAATCTATTTCTCCGAGAAAGCGGTAAGATCCTATCATCTCTGTAGAAAAAGGTCTGATACCATCTGAAAAAGCACAGAGAATCCGAATGATTTCCCTGCGTTCTTCGTTTTCCAGTTCACGAATGCGGTTATTGGCTTCCACCAATTCTTCAGGTTCGATGTAAACGGTCTTTCCTGTAGCTGATTCATCGTGGATGATGCCTTTTATTTTGCGTTTATAAGCCGGAGATATAGGAATGACCAGCCTCCCTTCACGCATGCTTGGTGTGGCCTCTTTATCCACCAATCCATCTGATTGAGCTTGTTTCAGTATTTGATTCAACCTTCGGGAAAGACTACCAAGGGTGGAGGCCATTTCTTGCCTGATCCTTGCCAGTTCCGGAGAAGCATTGTCCTTGATTTTGCCAAAATTGGATAGGATATGATCAATTCTCTTGATAACTTCCGGATAAACATAGGTTTCTGCAGCCAATGCCGCCAGACGAGGGTAGGGGGAATGCCCGTTTTCATCCATCTTGAAGTAACGGACTATTTGATCAATGCTATATAGAGAACGCCGCAGATCAAACAATTCAGGCTCTTCCATATAGGTGCCTTCTACGCGAAGTCTTTTTAAGGCAGGACGAACATCGAAAAAAAAACTTTCAGGGAAATTGTTCTCTCCTTGAACGATGCGGACAAACTCTTCACTGCGACTCAGTTGTTCTACGATAGGTCCATAACTACTCATAAAGACCAGTTCATCCACTTTCTCCTCTCCCAAACTACTCGAACAGCCCTTTTTCAAGAGCTGTCTGATTTGGTCAAAACCAATTTTTTGTTCGAAATGCTCGGGATAAATCATTTTCCTTATTTTGCTTTACGCAAAAATAAGAATTAAAAACTGCGCAGTCAATACCCTCAAAAACATTGTCAATGGATATACCGTCGAATAGGCAATGGCTGACCGGTCGTTATTGCTGGTGCTGTTGGCATAAGCAAGTGCCGGAGGGTCTGTAGTGCTTCCGGCTATCAGCCCCATGATTTCGAAATAATCCATTTTAAATATCCCTCTGGAAATGCAGCCAACAATCAATAACGGTATTATCGTAATGGCGAAGCCTATGCCTACCCACATCAGACCATTTGTCGTAAAGACAGTTTCTACAAATTGTTCACCTGAAGAAAGGCCGACACTACCAAGAAAGAGTGTGATACCAATTTCCCTCAACATCAGATTGGCACTCATAGTGGTATAGGTCGGCAAATGCAGACCGGGACCAAAACGTCCGATCAAGATGGATACAATCAATATGCCACCGGCAAGACCAAGTTTTATACCTTGAGATATACCCGGGAAAGTGAATGGAATACATCCAAGCAGAACACCCAATGCAATGCCTATAAAAATCGGGCCCAGATTTGGGTAATCCAGACGCTTCAAAGAGTTACCCAACACATTTTCTACATTCTTGATTGACTCTTCACGTCCAACCACCATCACGCGGTCACCTATTTGGATTGCAACAGAAGGCGTAGCCAAAAAGTCAAAACCGGCACGATTGATTCGTGTGATGTTTATTCCATAGGTCTTGCGCAATTGTAAAGAACCCAAAGTCTTGCCATTTACGCCATCCTTGGTAACCAATATTCGACGTGATACCAAATCTCCGTTTTCTTTATACCAGTCTTTTTCAACTTCTTTACCCAACAAGGCCAAAACCCTGTCACGCTCCGCTGTCTCGGTTGCGACAAAAATAATATCTTCAAGTGTCAGAATGGTATCGGCATTACATAATTCAATTTTTCCATCCAATCTTTGAACCCGTGAAATCACAAAATGGCTGTCTAAATAATCCTGGATTTTTTGTACAGACTTGCCGGAAATTGAAGGATTGGTAATCCGGATACTTAGAAGAGTAAAGGCGTTGCTTTGAGTATTCTTGTCTTCAATCA
>JALNXZ010000297.1 GCA_023230125.1 Bacteroidales bacterium
AGTGACAAAGTCCAATCACGAGGTCAATAGGTAAATCCAGGACCCGCTCAATTCCAGTAAAACTTATGTTGTGTTCTTCGAAATACTCTAAGGTATCTATCAAAACTCTGCTCTTGCAGTTCTTCCCTGGTCTTTTGTACTACCTTTTTATTCTTCTTTAAAAATTCACCAGAAAACCCACAATCATCATCTTCATACCCTGAAGGGATACCGTGTTTTGACTTTCTTAAACTGGATAAGCCATTACCATATATTCCTTTTACTAGGATATTACCAAAGTCAATGATCCATCATATTTCGCTGGTCGTTTTAATGATGGTATGCCCAGAGCCCTACCTTTGTAAGAAAAAAGCGATATACTCAACTATTTCTACAGTGAAACAATGATAGGCATCTAGCATACTAGGTCTCTGCGTATCGGGGTTCTTTCAACACAGCTCAGAATTCTGAAATGTTGGCCTTTGAAGATTATTATTTGCTATGAAGGATATGATAGCTCTTCCATCTCATATTCAAAAATCTCTGTATGTTTTAAGTATCTCTTTTGTTCATAACGGGATATTACCGCTCTTTCGACATGCAGGTATGAACTTTTCGGGTATGGGACATGGCATACTGTAAGAGAACCTAAGATCAAATGGATAATCCTGTAAAGAGTATTTTATAGTGATTATTGATGCTTACTAGCTTGTTGTAAGTTACCGTATTGTAGTTGCTTCTCCTGTTCCTAGAAGCTCCTTGTATAGAATATTTTTCTATTCCCCATTCTAGGGCACATGTGAGTGTGTTGATTATTATTCCGGTAATACTTGGAATATGTATATTCGTAGATTGTGGAAACAAATCACCCAGCGTTGGAAACTGTCGAAAATTGATACCCTTTTGTCAAATATTCAATGCTTTTCTCCTATTCGATATGACCCCATACTTATATCATCATACAAAACGGAGGTTTTTCATGAAAAAAACAATGATTGTAGTTGCCATCATTTTACTGGTGTCGATAACACTCTTTGCCAGCGGCACAAAAGAAACGGTTAAAGGAACCGACGAAGTAACATTGCGGATGTCTTGGTGGGGTAGCGATTCCCGACATATTCCGACTTTGAAAGCATTGGAGGCCTTTCAACAGGCAAATCCAAACATTACTGTTGATGGTGAATATTCAGGATGGGACGGATACTACCAGAAACTAGTAACCCAGATTGCTGGTGGAACTGCTGTTGATATCATGCAAATTGATCAGCCTTGGTTGAGCGAACTTTGTTCGAAAGGCGAGGTGTTCGCTGAACTAACAGACCAGGATGTAGATTTGAGTCAGTTCAATTCGACGTTTTTAAACAACTATTGTACCTACAATGGTAAATTGATGGGACTTCCTACAGGAACGAATGTTCAGACTCTTCTTGTTGATACTGAAATGTTGAAACAATATGGAATTGATTCGAATACAGTCTGGACCTGGGACAATATTGTAAGTGAAGGAAGTAAAATTCACATGCAAGACCCAGATAAGTATTTCCTTAATACAGATCCTAAAAACTTCTTGGAAATGTGGTTTCAGATTTATCTTCCACAGCTTTCCGGCCATATCATCAATGAAGACAAGAGCCTTGGTTTCACAGAGCAACAGGCTACTGAGATGTTCATCTATTTTAAACAATGGTTAGATAAGGGAATTATCCAGCCGTTCTCAAAATCTTCCCTGTACTCCAACAAGGGTGATGAAAATCCAGAATGGATTAACGGTAATATTGCATCCATGATTGCATGGGTAAGTGGATATGAACAAATAATGGGTAACCGTATTACTATGGAATCAAGGACTTTACCTGTTTTTTCCAATGCAAAGAATTCAGGAATTCTTAGTAGACCTTCTCAGATTTTTGCGGTCAATGCCAATTCCAAACACAAAGCAGAGGCAATTGCTTTACTTGATTTCCTCTTCGACAATGACGAAGGAATCGAAATCTTGGGTACTTGTAGAGGTATCCCCTCCACAACAAAAGGAAGAGAAATTCTTGCAAGTAAGAATCTAATCAGCGAGTATGCCCTCAAAGCAACAAATGAAGGTCTCGCTCAGGCAGGAAAAGCTCAAACTATTTGGGAAACAAATTCCAATGTCATCCAGGTAGAACAAGATATCATTGATGAGTTTGGCTACGGTAAGCTGACACCAAACGAAGCAGCTAAAAAATTGATTGCCAATCTCACCGAGACCTTAGCTTCACTGTAACAGTGTTGCAAGAACTTTTATTCACCAATCCCAGTCTGTCAAAGACTGGGATCTAAAAGGTCCCTCTATGCACATAAAACGTAAATATTCCTATACCGGCTTACTCTACATTCTCCCTTGGATCATTGGCTTCTTGAGTCTTCAACTTATTCCCCTAGTAAACTCCATGATGTACTCGTTTACCGATTTCTCCTTGCTCGGGAACTACAAGAATGTAGGGTTTGACAATTTCCAGAAGATTTTCACAAATGATCCAATATTTTTGCAATCATTGAAAGTTACTTTCATCTATGTTTTGATGGCTGTCTTTTGCAAAGTAGCTTTTGCACTGTTCATCGCCATGTTGTTGAACCAACGCATCAAAGGTATCAACCTGTTCAGGACGTTATTTTATCTTCCATCTATTCTTGGGGGAAGTGTTGCGATTTCTGTACTTTGGAAATATTTGTTCATGGATAAAGGTATTGTAAATAATTTTCTCGGGATTTTTGGCATAGGATCCCATCAATGGCTCGGAGACCCGAGGCTTGCACTTGGGACCATCAGTTTGGTAACCATATGGCAATTTGGTTCTTCGATGTTGCTCTTTCTTGCTGG
>JALNXZ010000116.1 GCA_023230125.1 Bacteroidales bacterium
TAAGTACGATAAGGCTCCATCACATCATCGGCCAAACAATAGGCATTGTAACGATTGCGGTGATGAATGCCAAACGTAGGCAGCAAGCCGCTACTGACGAGAGATCGCGCCACCATCGCACGTAGTATTGCATACCCGTAATTCAACAGATTGTTCGGCGGATACTCCTCCCTACCACGCCGGAAATCGGGTAATGACTGGAATATGTTACCCCAATAATAAGCGGCAGCCCTGGCTTCGTGGTTGTCTCCGTCACCACTCTTCACCTCGTCCGACCAATACCGCATATTCTTGGTATTTACCTTACATCTACGCTCCAACAAGGTTGCCTGATTCGCGATTTTAGTTTTAATAGTTTGTTGCCAGAGCTGTTTCTTCAGCGGAGCAGAAGCCTCAATCTGATCGTGCCAGCGTTCCCGCTGAATAGTATTGCCCGACAACGGAAGAAGCAATCCCGAAGGCATCCGGCTGCTATCGCATGTCACCACGGCGGTATTGTTGTTCAACAAACTGTCGAGCAAACCATGAGTAAGCGTTATCTGCTGATGATCGAGCACCATCACTCCGATATCTTCTATCGGGATGGTTACTTCGCTTTTTTGTTTGAACGACTCAGGCAGTGTCTCGTTTTTCACCACCTCCGGCAACTTTACCACCAGCTGCTCATCTCGCTTCGACAAGTAAGCAGGATTACCAAAATAGAGCGTGCGTTTAATCATGATATTGTTGTATATAAGTTTGTATTATATCAACCAAATTATTTGAACTACACCCCCAAGAGGTTAGAATCAGTAACAAGTTTATTTCAAATCATCTCCTCTATCACCTCTTGTTTTCGGATACGAACCACCAGTTGAAAATGATTCAGTATCAGGCAAAAAGCATAAATTTCAGCCACCGGATTGATATACAAACGGTACTTTTCCAAAAAAGCCGAAAGTTTTTCATCCTCCCGAAACACATTCTCAAGCCCGTTGGCGGGGGTGAAAATATGGAAGGTAGTGGCAGTAAGGGGTTGCATGATTTGAGTCCTACTTTTTAACAAAACTGCCATCGCGTTCTATATCAATCGTTCCGCCTACATATCCGCAAACGCCCATCCGGGGTGAGTTAACCACAGGCAAAGCGGCACAATCTTCAAAGTCGCTGCATATTTTTGCATGCTTTTCTGCACATTTTTCGCAAAACATACTTTCTTCATTCCAGCCGTGTGCTGTGCAAATTTGAGTGGCGGGCTGCTTACCGCACGATTCACAGAAAATTTCCAGTGGTTCATTCCGCGAAAGTAGCACTACCGTTTTATCCGCTTTGAAAGAATATTCAGCCAATACATTGATCACCAATTGAGTAGTACTTCCAAAATCATATTCATATTCCAGCTTAAAATCCTGATGAAAAACATCCTTAGCTTTGCGGCTCATCGGAATTTCTCCGGCTGTCTGTTCCATCAACTCTTCATACCGTTTCGTCTTTCCGGATGCTAACAATTCTTCCGCCTCGAAAAAGTCCCACATGGCACCGTTCTTTCTTGCCGCCGGATTACGAAACGCACTCATGTGCCCACAACACTCGAGCCATATCTCTCGCAAAAACGCATCCAACTTCTTCATCGTGGTACCGCCATCTACCCATAGCGAAAGGAAATAGGGATATCCACCATACCGGGTATCAGACTCCACTTTCAACAGGAAAGATATTCCCTCTTTGTTTTCAAGGCCTTTGCCTTCCAAATGGGTTTTCAAGTGGCGGTTTATTCCTGCTTTAGCAAATGTTTTACCACAAAAGCAGCATTTGCCTTCCGATTTGATTTTGTCTTGCATATTCATTTTATTTTTTGGTGAATTTCAATTTGACGAACTTGCCAATCAGGGTTATAAAGAGATATTACCAAGGCGGTCGATTTTGAGTTTGATGCAACTTTCTTTAATCATCACTCCATCAATAGTTTTTTCCATTTTATTTAATGGGGAATATTCTATCTTATTGACGATGGAAGTCGCGACTTCATATTTAATGAAAAAAGCTTGAGTCCCACTTGAACTAACCATTTTATAAATTCTTTGTTTTTGTTCTTTGTTTATATTTTTAAAGTCTATTAAGCTCGAAGTTACTTTTTCTTCTTCGGTTGGGACATATACTAAGTCGTTGGGTGAAAAATAATCTAAAAGTTTATCTCCTTTTGCATTTGTTTCAGGAACTTCAGATAATCCTTGTTTCAAACGTTCAATAACTATATTTAATGGAATCGTTTCATAATTTCTACCTCCGTTTTCACCCATATAAATGGCAAAGAACAAATTAGTCCCTTTAGCTGCTTCAACAAATTTATGCTTTTTATTACCATTTTCTCCTACGTTGAACTTATTACCTTTGGGTTCGTAAGTGCGAACCTTTGTAATTGACTGATGTGGTTTGCCATCGTTTAGTTCATGAATATTCTTATTCATGTCTTCGATACCTTCGGCCGAAAATGCCAATTCGGGATGTTCTATGGTTTCCCCATCTTTTTCTTCATTGTATTTAACTAAATGATTTTTCAATATTTTTTGAATGCCAGTGTCGGTAATGCTGTCAATGGTTTTTGAATTAAAACTATCATTCAAAGTTGTTCTGGAAGCAACTAAAATATTATTATTATTGCTGAAATAATAGAGTTCGGGGTTCGATATATCTTTTCCCTGCCATTTGTTTTCACGATCAGCAAAGAATTTTTGAATTTTCTTTTTTTCTAATCCTTCATTAATCAATTGTTTGATTTTAGTTTTCAGGCTTTTATCCACAAGCATTTCCCACTGGTCGATAGCAGCAAAAAGAGTTACCTGTTTCTTAAAACGTAAGTTCACTTGTCCGGCCACTGTGTCTTTGTGCAAGGGTTTCCGTATAGCCCAGTTATCACCTTTTACTTGTTTGTCAATCACTTTTTCACCATCAACAATGTGTTGATAGTAGTTTACACTTTTATTGATTACCCTTAGATTTTGTTTAAAGCTGACAACAATATTTTCCAATGCCGATTGTGCATCCACCGTAAAAGTGTCCCACGGCTTTAAAAATTCTTTGGCAACTTTTATTTTTTTGCGAGTTTTTATGCCATCAACAATTCTTTCAACTTCGATTTCCTCAATCCGACGAAGTTTGTTCCGTAACTCAAAGCGTGTAGATTCGTCTTTCTTTCTGGCACTTTCATTATTTAAATAGTTTACATGACTTCTTGTCGCACATGCAATAATTAATGCATCCATAGCATGGTGGCGATGGTCGATACGTTTTTTGTTAAATCCTTTTTGTAACTCAAGCGGAACTTGTGTTTGAAAAACCTGCTTACCGTCTTTATTCTCCCATTGTCCAAATAAATTGGATTTCGTCAATTCATTCATGCGTTGAAAACGCGGGGTGATAATTCGATTCCATACATCATTTAATCCCCAATCTTTTTTCAAGGTATCGGTTATATTCCCATTTGTAGGGATTACATTTTTTGAAGTAGGTTCTTCTTCACCTTCTTCTCTTACAATATTGGATAGTAATCCTTTTACAACCTTGGAAATATAGCGGGTGTCGTTCATCTGCCGTTCAATGAAAACTTCAGGAATATCTTCCATCAGGAGTTTTTTCTTCTTAACCAGATTATTGGCATAATGTTCCTTGACAAATGTTTCGTAGGCTTCAACCGTAAGGATTTGAACAGTACATCCAAAATTCAATTCAACTTTTTGCCCATGAAAGTTTGAAATAAACTCAAACCCAAGAGCATTGTCCTTTAGCTTGTTTACTTCGGATTCGCAAATCACTTTGTTGCTTAAAGAATCGTCGAAAAAACGCGATTGCGGTATAATGTGTTCAACCTCATAAGCTGAAGTAAAAAGCTTTCCCAGCGGAATCATTTTGTCTGTGTAGGGCGAACGGTACTTTTGTTCCAACCATAATTTATAGCGTATCAGTTCTGACTTCGTGAGCTGACTAAGTTTTGATATTTTGCTGATGTCGTCAGGTAGTTCAATGCCAGATTTGAGAACACCATCCTCGTATATTTTTAATATCTCTTGTTGGCTGGGAGAATAAGGGCGTACATTTTCCACTTCGTGGCTGTTAGCGAGTTCGGCTAACAATGCTTTTATCCTCAGATTGGTATTCTCATTTTCGGATACCCGTTTGGTTATCTCAGCACGTTTGTCGGCCGGATTTTTCATTTCACGTCCTAACTCTACATGTATCTCGGATATGTCGCCATACTTTTTCCAAATATCACGAACCACCCGTAGCGTTTCGGTGATTACCTGTTCAACTATTGGATTTCGAAGTGAATGTTGTTTGAATTCTTTCAGATAGTTTTCTAAATCGTGATAAGTTTTCCATTTTGTTTCAGAAAGTCGACCGTAAACCACATAAGAAGCTAACCATTCAGGCAAGCCCCTAAAACCATCTATTTGAGTAAGAGGTATAGCTTTTTCTCTTACTTGGGCTTGTATTGTTTCGTCAACCTCTCCGGTAATTATTTTGTCAATTCGTATTTTCGTTTTATCATTTATACTCTCGAAATTCCAATACTTACCCATTCTCATTAAAGGCAACAACTTTTTAAGTGCTTTCTCGGAATATGAACCATACTCACTTTTAAAAGGAGGAAATTTCTTGAAAACATCAACAAATTCTATTGGCAAATCATTTTTTGATGCAAATGTTTTCAGAGCTTTCGCTATTTCCAACTTATCAGTAACAGAATATAAAATATGCCACAATTCTAGTTCTTTACTTGTGGTCAGAAAGTTTGCCGGAATATCTTTTAGTTTTGATAACCGACTTAGTATTTGAGCATGAGTTTCATTACATGGATATTCTTTATCTTCCACATAATTCCAGCGAAAAGCAAGCTTTTCTTCTCCTCTTTTCTTCTTTATTTTGAAGAAAGATGATAGTAAAGTATCCTGTTTTATCTCTTTGCGCTCATTGAGCCAATCAAACAAGTTAACAAGTTCATCTTCTGATTTTATAAATTCATTGGTTACGTTATAATCTGTATACAGCTTTCCGTCAATTGTTTTTTCGCGTTCATATATTTTCAAGTCCTTTACAAGCTTCCACAGTCTGAGTTCCTGATACAAGGGATGTGATTTGGGGACGCATTTTATCGGTTCCTTTTGAATAACTCCATCAGCGTCCTTGTAAGTGCGGTACTCATACTTACAATTGCTTATCAACGATTTCTTGCTTTTAAGGGGACGCTGATAAAAGATAATGTCGTCTACAAACAACTTAGTGAAATCGGATGATAACAACGACTTTTGGTGCGCCTCGTTGTTTGAATATAATTCCTGAATACACGCAGCCAATATTTCGCTGTCATTAAGTTGGCGATGAAATTCTTTTTGCTTTTCCAGAATTGCTTTTAGTTCAGCTTTATAATAGTCGCGTTCAATGGTTCTGACCAATCTACCATTTATTCTTTGTTTCGGATTTTGGAGTAAGGTATCATAGATATAGGTACCAACAGTTTTATGACTGTTGGTTATATCAGCTTCCGTTTTCTT